>NZ_CAUWHO010000012.1:0-50637 GCF_963558545.1 uncultured Tyzzerella sp.
ATTAAAATTTATTCTAGTTGATATAATTATTACCTTTATATAAGTAATTCCATCTGCATTATCTAGACAAAAATAAATTATTTATTTTTTAATATAAAACAATAAAATAATCTAAATATAATTCTACTATACGAAAAAATATATCTTAGTGTTATATAAAAATTATATATTCCAACTAAGATATATTTTTGTCAATATTTTTAAAAATAAACCTATTTTATCACATAATATAGTAAGTTTAAGTCCAGTAATTTAAATTCTAATTTTCACCTACTAGCTCTTTATTAATTCTAATATATTCTTTTAGCCCTAATTTTTCTAACTGTTTGCAGTAACTATCCCACTCTTTATTTATGTCTGCTTGGCCACTAACCCACTCAGCTGTTTTTTTGCTTATATGGTCTGAAATTGCCTTAGAATATTCTGCTAATTTAGCTGCATATTCTTCTGTTACCCAATAACTTTTCATTTTAGGTAAAAGATATGGCTCATATAATTCATCTGTGTCTTTTTTCTCATCGTATAATTTAGGATTTTCTTCTTCTTGTATTATATCTATAGGGATATTTCTTGGTAATGCTTGACAGAATATATTATCAAAACTGTATTTTTCGTTTTCTTCTGGGTCTAGTTTTGCTCTATCATATAATTTATAGTGATTTTCACCTATTTTTTCAGTAGTTATACCAAAAGGCCCATATTTAGACTGGAATGAATTATCCACTTCATACAAATTATCAAACCATCTAATAATAACCTCTGGATTTTTAGCCTTATCTGTTATTACCATTTGACTTCTTCTTACAATTATACTATCACTTTCTGGTATCCAAGAAGGATTATCAACATTTGGTCCTTTTAAAACTGGTAATGGTTTATAATCTGGAACTTCACCTAAAGGTACTTTTTTAAAGTCTTCGCTCCAATATGCAACAGACACACCATATAAATTTTTATCCCCTTTACCTCTCCAAGTAGGTCTATCTTGTGTAAAATATTCAGGGTCAATTAACCCTTCTGCATTTAAACTTGCCATATATTCTACAAATTTTTTATATTCTTCTGTATTAGCCACAAATTTTAACTTACCTTCTTCATCAAGTGAAAAACCTCCACTAGTCATTGGTATTCCAAACCAACCAGCAAGTCGACCTAAATTTCTATGGTTAGGGTCTGCAGAAAATGGTATTTCATCATTTAGGTTACCATTTCCATTAGCATCTTTTGCTTTAAATTCTCTTAAAACTTCTCTAAATTCTTCTGTTGTTGTAGGCATTTTTAATCCTAAGTTATCTAACCATTTCTGATTAATAAATGGATTAAAATGAACTTTTGGTGCTTTATCTACATAAGGAATAGAATAAATATGTCCATCTGGTGCTGTCATTTCTTCTCTAACACCAGGTATATCTAATACTTTTTGGATATTAGGTGCATATTTTTCTATATATTCTTCAAGTGGTATAAATACCCCCATATCAACGCCATACTTTAAAATATCATTTCCAGATATAAGCCAACCTGCAATAACATCGGCATAATCTCCAGAACTTAATGCTAGCCCATATTTTTCTGATGCTATTGCATAGTCATTTTGTTGTACATTTACTTTTACATTTGTTTGATTCTCTAAGAGTTGCCACATAAACTGACCTTCTAAAGGTGTAGAATTATCTACAAAAATAGAAAATTCATAATCGCCCTTATCTACTAAAGGTAACCCTTTTTCATACATTAGCCCATTAATCTTTCCATTTTCATCTACTTTTAAATCTTCAATATTAGATGATACTTTAGCACTATTATTTTTATTACCGCATCCTGTTAATAAAGTTTGTGTTATTAATAACGTAGACAATAAAATTGAAATATTTCTAATCAATTTATTTTTCATAATAAGCCCCTCCTTTAAAATCAATATTATATAATATTTAATAAATTATAAATATTGTATAAAAGTAGTATAAAAATATTTTTTATTAATTATATAATACCATTCACTATATATTTTATCAATATGCACATTATATATATTTTTTTACCATTTTTTTGTTATTTTTTATACATATTAAAATGATTTTTTAATTTTTTTATTGTACAAGTTGTATGCTTTCATTTTTATATAGTTATTTTTATTGACATTTTAGATATTATTTATTTTATATTTAAGATATATTATTAAATATAACCCTTTATAACTTAACTATAATCAAAAAAAGTATATTTAAAATTTAAATATACTTTCTTTTTATACTAATTTCTTCTTATGTGCATTTTAGCTCCACTATTATTACTTTCTTCTTTTTGTATTAAAATGCTAGATAAATCTTTAGATACTTTTTCAGAACAATTACGGCAATATTTTCCACTTTTTATAGATACACCACATTTTTCACATTTTAAAATATCTGCCATACCTTCGCTAATCTCTAATCGTCCTTCTCTTAAATATTTAAGTATCTTTTTAGTTGGTACACCTGTTTCATCTGAAACTATGTTTATATCTGCACCTCTATTTTCTCTTAAATAAACTCTAACCCTTTGAAACTCCTCTTCTTCTAATTTTATACACTCTCTACATATTAAACTACCCCCAACTGAAGAAAATAGTTTTTTACATTTAGAACAACTTTTTAAATTCATTTTTATCCTCCTCAATTTAATAATAAAGTATTACTATATTATAGTATTAGTATTATATATTATCATTTAATATATACTTATCTATAACCTTTGCAACACCATCATTTTCATTAGTATCTGTAATATAATTTGCCACATTTTTTATTTCTTCCACACCATTTCCCATAGCAACACCAAGCCCTGCTATTTTTACCATAGATATATCGTTATAGCTATCTCCTATAGCTATAGTATCTTCTATATTAATATTTAATTTTTCACAAAGCCTTATTATACTTTTACTTTTATCTGTTTCTTTATTCATAAATTCTAAAAAGAATGGTTTTGTAATATTCATAGTCATCTTATCTTTTATTTGTGGCTTTAACATTTCCTCTACTTCTTTTAAATGATTAGGTGCTTGTAACATTATAACCTTTACACATTTATCTGGTAATGATTCTACAAAATTTTCACACATACTAATCTTCATTCCTGTTATTTCACTTTCAATGTAAGTATAAGGATTATCGTGACAAGTTAATATTTCATCTCCATTATATGTATGTATAAAAGTTTCATATTTTAAAGCTAGTCTATATAATTCTTCCACTTGTTTTTTAGTTAAATCTACTTCGTATATAACTTCATTTGTTTTACAATCTACAATTCTAGAACCATTGTAAGAAATTATATATCCACCGTATTTATTTAGTTCTAGCTCATCTGCTATATTTCTCATAGCAAATGTAGGTCTACCAGATGCTAAAACTACTTTTATACCTCTTTCTTGTACTAATTTTAATGCTTTTTTGTTCCCTTCAGATATTTTACCATTATTTAATAATAACGTATCGTCTAAATCTAAAATTATTATTTTATAACTCATAATAAAATCCCCTAATCAAAATTTTTATTTATAGAATTTATTTCTAAAAGATAACTATTTATAAATCTATCTATATCCCCATCCATAACAGCCTGTGTATTTCCTGTTTCTTCATTTGTTCTATGGTCTTTTACCATATTGTATGGGTGAAAAACATATGAACGTATTTGGCTACCCCAGCTAATATCTTTTACTTCTCCTCTAATATCTGTAAGCTTTTCTTGTTGTTTTTCAAGTTCCAATTTATAAAGCTTAGATTTAAGCATTTTCATAGCTGTATCTTTATTTTGAAATTGTGAACGTTCACTTTGACATTGTACAACTGTATTTGTTGGTATATGTGTAATTCTTATAGCAGAAGATGTTTTATTTACGTGTTGTCCTCCTGCTCCACTAGAACGGTAAGTATCTATCCTAAGGTCATCTTGGTTTATCTCAAAGTCTATTTCATCGCTTATTTCTGGCATAATATCACAAGACGCAAAAGATGTATGTCTTCTACCAGAAGAATCAAAAGGAGATATTCTAACTAGCCTGTGTATACCTTTTTCACTTTTTAAATATCCATAGGCATTTTCTCCATTAACTTGTATTGTAACAGATTTTATCCCTGCTTCATCACCTGATAAAAAATCTAGCTCCTCATAGGTAAACCCTTCTTTTTCTATCCATCTTGTATACATTCTATAAAGCATACTTACCCAATCACAAGCCTCTGTACCACCTGCTCCAGAGTGAAGAGTTAAGATTGCGTTATTTTTATCATATTCGCCTTTTAAAAGAGTAGATATTCTAAGCGTTTCATAATCATTTAAAAATACTTCTTTTAAATCTTTAACTTCAGGTATTAGACTTTCATCGTTTTCTTCATTACCTATTTCTATAAGAGTTTTTAAATCTTCATAATTAGATACTAACCTTTGGTATTTTTCAACATTTGTCTTTAAAATTTTTATTTGTTGGGATATTTTTTGGGCATTTTCCAAATCGTTCCAAAAGTCTGGGTCTGCAGATATTTCTTCTAATTCTTCAATCTTTAACATTTTATTAGCAATGTCAAAGAGATTCCCTCATTTCATTTAAATTTTGTTGGTATGGTTGAATAGTATTATATATTTGTTCAAGCTCAAACAACATTTTATCACTTCCTTAGTATAAATTTTTTATAAAAATGGTATCTATAAATAAATATAGATACCATAAAAATTACTTATTTAAACCACAACATTGTTTATATTTTTTACCACTACCACAAGGGCATTCGTCATTACGTCCCACTTTAGGCTCATTACGTTTTTTAGGTTGTTTTCCTAAGCTTTCATCTTTATTAGTAGATATAGGTGTAGCAACAACTTCTCTTTCTAGGTGTGTTTCAACTCTTAAATTAAATAATCCTTTTATTGTATCAAATAAAATATTATAATTCATTTCTTCAAACATATCATAACTTAAATTTTTATATTCTAAAATAGGGTCCCTTTGACCATAAGCTCTAAGGCTTATACCTTGTCTCATTTGTTCCATATTGTCTAAATGGTCCATCCATTTTTGGTCAACAACTCTAAGTAATATTACTCTTTCAAGTTCTCTAAGGGCTTCTGCACCTATTTCTTTTTCCTTTTGGTCATAAAAATCTTTAGCTTTTTCATATATACGCTCAACAAGTTTTTCTTTTGTAAGCTTGTCCTTATCATCACCTTCTAAATATATATGATTTAAATAAAAAGGTGCTAAAGCTTCATTAAGTCCAATAAGATTCCATTGTTCTGGATATTCATCATCACCTATAAATAAATCAACTTGTCCTTGTATAACATTTTTTATCATAGGGTATATCTTTTCGTGTATATCTTCCCCAGTTAAAACTTTATATCTTTCTCCGTATATAGTTTCCCTTTGTTCGTTCATAACACGGTCATATTCTAAAAGATGCTTACGTATAGAGAAGTTATTTCCTTCTACTTTTCTTTGAGCATTTTCTATACTTTTTGTAAGTATTTTACTTTCTATAGCTTCGTATTCGGATATATTCATTTTTTCAAAAGTTTTGATAAGATTATCTCCACCAAATAAACGCATAAGGTCATCTTCTAAGGCTATATAAAATCTAGATTCTCCCTTATCTCCTTGACGCCCAGCACGTCCTCTAAGCTGATTATCTATACGTCTAGATTCGTGTCTTTCTGTGCCTATTATCTTAAGCCCACCTAAATCTTCTACACCTTCTTCAAGCTTAATATCTGTACCACGTCCAGCCATATTAGTAGCTATTGTAACTGCACCTTTTTGTCCTGCAAGTTCAACTATTTCTGCCTCTTTTTCGTGGTATTTAGCATTTAAAACTTGATGTTTTATTCCTTCTTTTTTAAGAAGTTTACTTATTTCCTCAGATTTTTCTATTGTAACTGTACCAACTAAAACAGGTTGTCCTATTTCATAAGATTTTTTAACATCTTCTACTATGGCATTTAATTTACCTTTTTCAGTTTTGTATACAACATCTGGGTGGTCTATTCTTTGTACTGGTCTATTTGTAGGTATAATAACAACGTCCATACCATAAATTTCCCTAAATTCGCTTTCTTCTGTTTGAGCAGTACCAGTCATACCAGATTTTTTCTCATACTTATTAAAGAAATTTTGGAATGTAACAGTGGCCAAAGTTTTGCTTTCTTTTTTTACTGTAACATTTTCTTTAGCTTCTATAGCTTGATGAAGTCCATCAGAATATCTTCTACCGTCCATTAAACGTCCTGTAAATTCGTCTACAATAAC
This sequence comes from uncultured Tyzzerella sp., assembly GCF_963558545.1. NCBI lineage: Bacteria > Bacillati > Bacillota > Clostridia > Lachnospirales > Lachnospiraceae > Tyzzerella > uncultured Tyzzerella sp. The sequence continues at coordinate 6,287 of NZ_CAUWHO010000012.1, forward strand.
TATTTCGTCATCTTGTACAACGTAGTCTTTATCTAAAAACATTGTATAGTGTGCTTTAAGGGCATTGTTAATATGATGTTGTAGTTCTAGATTATCAGGGTCTGCTAAGTTTTCTACATTAAAAAATCTTTCAGCTTTTTCAACACCTTCTTGAGTTAAAGTAGCTGTTTTAGATTTTTCATCTATAACAAAATCCCCTTCTTCTTTTATTTCCTCTCTAGTTAAAGGATTTAAAGCTTCTTCTTCATTTAATATTTTACCCTTTTTAAGAGTTTTAACAAAAGAGTTTGCAACTTGGTATAAATGAGTAGATTTTCCACTGCTACCAGAAATAATAAGAGGAGTTCTTGCCTCATCTATAAGAACAGAGTCTACCTCGTCTATAATAGCATAGTTAAGCCCTCTTTGAACAAGGTCTTTTTCATATACTGCCATATTATCTCTTAAATAATCAAAACCTAGTTCGTTATTTGTAGCATATGTTATATCACAAGCATAAGCCTCTTGTCTTTGTGACTTTTCCATATTACTAAGAATAACACCAACGCTAAGGCCTAAAAATTCGTGTATTTTACCCATCCACTCTGCATCACGTTTTGCAAGGTAGTCATTTACTGTAACAACGTGTACACCTTTTCCAGATATAGCATTAAGATAAGCAGGCGCTGTAGAAACTAATGTTTTACCCTCACCTGTTCTCATTTCTGCTATACGTCCTTGATGTAATATTATACCACCTATAAGTTGTACTCTAAAGTGTTTCATACCAAGAACCCTTTTACCAGCTTCTCTAACAACTGCAAAAGCCTCTGGTAATATACTATCTAAACTTTCACCATTATTATATCTATCTTTAAACTCTTGTGTTTTAGCCTTTAATTGTTCATCAGATAATTTTGTCATTTCATCATCAAGACTTTCTATTTTATCTACAATAGGCATAATTCTTTTTAATTCTTTTTCACTATAATTTCCAAATATTTTTTCTATAAGACCAAACACTTTAACACCTCTTTAATTTATTTTAAGTATCTCAATATAGTTTAACAGAAAACCCCTAAGTTTTGCAATAAAAATTTAATTTTTTTAACAAAATATATGACAATATATTTTATTATTTACAACAAATGCTATTTATATTACTATTTTACATATTTTTATATAATAATTACCAATGATTTCTATGTAACTGACCCTCTTTTAACAAACCAGCAAAATTATTTTGTCTAAGAGCCTCATATAAAACTATGGACACAGCATTAGACAAATTTAAGGACCTATATTCTGACAACATAGGTATTCTTATACAAGTTTCTTTATAATCTATCAAAATTTCTTCTGGTATTCCTTTAGATTCTTTCCCAAACATAATAAAATCATTTTCATCATAAGAAACATCGGCATAAGTTTTTTGGGCTTTTGTACTGCCCATAAATATTTTTGGATAATTATTTTTTTGTAAAAAGTCTTGAAAATTTTCGTAATAAGAAACGTCTAGCTTATCCCAATAATCAAGTCCAGAACGTTTTAAAGATTTATCATCAACTAAAAATCCCAGTGGTTTTATAAGGTGTAGCTTTGTACCTGTTGCAACACAGGTCCTACCTATATTTCCAGTATTAGCTGGTATCTCTGGTTCTAATAGTACTATGTTCATTTTAACCCTCTATCCATACGTTAATTTCAAATATTTTATTTGCTTCAAGCTCTAAAGGAATTGATATAAATTTTTCCACATCACAACTATTAAAATTTTCTTGTAAAACTGGTGGTGTAATATCTACAAACTTACCATTATTTGAAAAAACTGTAGCAATTGCTCCAGATATCATATTAGACAACTCACAAATAGCACTTTTAGATATATCATCTAAAGTTGCTACTTCCATAAACATCATCTTAGATGCTATAAATAATGCAACATTCAAATCAAATGAATAATTTACTTTACCTTTTATATCTCCAATAATTCCTATAGTTATATTTATTTTATCATCAAATGGCTTGTTTTTTATATAAACTTTACCCATTTTACTCTCTACATTACAAACAGATGCTAAAACCTGTTTTGTCCCCTGTATAAAAGGGTTTATAACTTCTACATTCATTACAATACATTCTCTCCTTAAATATAAATACATTTTAACTTTATATATATATTATTTTACTATGAATTTATTATTTTTTCAAGATTTTTTTTGTATTTACATTAGTTTTTAAATAAAGTGAAGAAAAGCTAAATATGCAATAATACTAATATAACATATCTAGCTTTCATTTACTTTATTTAAATTTAGTTTTTATTTTTCTTCTTTTTGTATCATAAAATTAAAATCTTAAAGTAATATTTTTATATACGTATTTAATAAATAATTTTTTAATAGTAATAAAATGTATTAATCTTTATAAAGCTTTTGATGTACGTATACTAGGTAAATAATTTTTAGATACTCTTTCTAAGAAAATTCTATTTTTATTAATACTAAAATCTTCTATAATGATGCTTTCTAAGTTTTCCTGTGCCTCTTTAGTTTCTTTTAAAGGTTGTTTATCATCTAAATTTTCATAAATTTTTATAATATCACCCTTTTTAATATTTTTTATTTGTAACACACTACCATTTAACTTAATATCTGATGGTAAAATTTTATCTGATTGATAAGGATAAGCATCTTCAAATAATTCAAATGCGTATATTCTTGTATGTCCACCACCATTTATACTTATTTGAGCTGGCTCTAATATTTGTAGCTTAATATATCTTGCTTCTACTTCATCAAAAAACATTCTATTAACTATATGTTCTTTATTTTCAAACTCGTCTACAATATTAAAGTTTTCCCCATCTATACTTGCTAATATTTGAGCTCTTTTAGTGTTCCACATTGGGTTTTCTCCAGCATCTGGGTGTCCACAGTTTATTATTCTATATTGTTTTAAGTTTTTAATTTCTTTTAAATCTATAATAACTGCTGGCCTATATTCAAGAGAGCACCATTTACCACCTGCTATCTTACCTTTTATAAGATTTTCTACTTGTTCTTCGTTATCTTTCCCTGTAGAAGATGTTGCTGTTACCCCTAAAGATTTTAGAGCAATATTTTTCATATCATAATTAAGCTCCATAGGTTTACTTTCTATACCAGCTTTAATATTTACTGTATTTATTAAGTTTTGAACAAAAGGCTTTAACACTAAAGTACCAACATCTACAACAAACATTCTAGGATTACCTTCTTTTAGTACATCAACTTCACATTGTTGCATTTTTTGTATGTTTTCTATTGCTACATAGTTATTTTTTTCTACACTATCAATATCATTGTTTTTTAAATTTTTAAGTGCTAATAAAGATTTTTCTCCTGCTTCTGTTAAAAGAATTAATGCATCTAAAAATGGAGATAACTCTTTTATTAATTTTTTATTTAAACATTTTTCTTTAACTATTTTAGTAGAAGTATTAATGTTTATAAAATGTTTTAAAACTACATCTAAATATTTATCAATATTTTCATCTTTATCAATAGCATTTTGTAAATTTTTTATATCGTCTTTTAAATACCAAGATTCATCAAATAAAAATACACCACTATCTCCACCATCTTCTTTTAAATAGCATATATTTGATGCAAAAACTTCTAATTCTTTACTAACTTCTGGTGCAATAGCTCTAAATGATGCAGAATAACTTTTATCACAATCAAAAGCTTTAGTATTCCAGTTATGGTCAGCTATACAAAATAAAGCTTGTTTAGATGCTTCTGCTTGTACCATTGGATTTGAGAAAAACCCTGTAGCATTTGTTAAATCTGGTTTTAAATTTTCAAGTTTTCCCATAAGAACTTTGCTATCACAATAGTCATTTACTGGATAGTTCCACCATACTGCTAAGTCTTTGCTACTATTATTTATTTTTCTTTTTGGTGCATCTAATTGCTCATAAGAAATGTTAGACATTGTAGCAGCACCTGTCCACATAATTTCCACATCTTTATGCAATGTTTCTACAAAATCTTTAAAATAACCTTCCATACTAGGCCCCCAAGCCTCACAATATCTTGTACCAACTGTAATTAAAGGTTGTACATCTTTTTTAGGCTTTACAAATTCTGTATCAACACGATTTATATAATCTGCCTGTTTTTTACCATCTGGAATACCACCAATATCATCAAATAACACTCCAAATTGTCTTACTCCAAGACTATAAAGTTGCTCTAATTTTTTTATTGTAGATTTAAAGTCTTCCTCTGATAATAAATCTATTGTATCTCCTGGATGTATTGTCCAAACAAAGTTTACATTATTAATATGCCCTTGCTCTGCTAATTGTTTTATCTCATCTGCCTTATCCTCTGGGTATAAATCTCTCCAATTTTTTCTGTGGTATGGGTCATCTTTTGGAGCATATATGTATGTGTTAAATTTATGTTCTCCACCAAATTTCATAAGGGATATTCTGTCGTTATGGCTCCAAGGATAACCATAAAATCCTTCAATATAACCTCTATACATAATGTTAGGATAATCTTCTATTATACATTTTTCTATAAATTTATCACTTTGTTTTAATATTTTTATTAAAGTTATTAACCCATAAAATAAACCTGATAAGTCGTTAGCATCTATGGATATATTTTCATTTATATCTAAAATATAACCTTCTTTTTTGTTCATATCTTTTAAACTTAAAATTATATTTAAGCTTTCATCTTCTAAACTATCTGAAATTTTATATATAATATTATTTTCTTTTAAATATTCTTCCATACTATTTAAAGTATATTTATTAACAATACAATTTTTAACAATATTAATATTTTTATTAAAATTAATTTGTTCATTTTTATATTTTATACTTTGTGGTATTGGGTAAATTTCGTACATTAAATTTTGTTCACTAATCATATTATTATCCCTTTCTAAATTTACACATATAATAAATATAATATTTGTTTTAAATATATCATTTTAATAAATAGTTGTCAATAATATTAAATTCTTTTATATATTTATGATAATTTTATATAGTAAAATATGCTACATTTTAAAAGTGTTTTATAAAATATCTACACTTTGTTAATTTGTTGACTAAAGTTATATTTATTGGTATAATATTATTAAATTATTATTTAGTTTTTATTATTATATAGGAGGTTTTTATGAGTAAGCATAATTTAATAGATTTTAGGGTTCCTATTGAAGATGATAACCCTTCCATTGTTCTTTATGAAGATAAATGTATAAAATGTAAACTTTGTACTAAAATATGTAGAGATTTTATTGGTGTATACGATAACTTTGATTTAGAAAAAACAAATGATATTGCTATATGCGTTCACTGTGGACAATGTGCTAATATATGTCCTGTTGACAGTATAACTGAAAAATACGAATATAACGAAGTGGAAAATCTTATTAATGATGAAGATAAAATTGTTATTGTTAGTACTGCTCCTGCTGTTAGAGTTGCCCTTGGTGAGCTGTTTGAAATGGAAGAAGGAGAATTTGTTGAAGGAAAAATGATTTCTCTTTTAAGAAAGCTAGGCTTTGACTACGTTTTAGATGTAAACTTTGGTGCAGATATAACAATAGTAGAAGAGGCAGCAGAGCTTGTAGAAAGGTTAAAAAATAAAAATGCTATTATGCCTCAATTTACTAGCTGTTGTCCTTCTTGGGTAAAATATGCAGAAACTTATCATCCAGATTTTATCCCTAATTTATCCTCTGCTAAAAGCCCTATTGGTATGCAAGGTGCAACAATAAAAACTTATTTTGCTAAAAAAATGAATATAGACCCATCTAAAATAGTAAATGTTACTATAACACCTTGCTCTGCTAAAAAATATGAAATTAGACGTGAAGAAATGAATGCCTCTGCTAAATACAATAATATAGAAGGTATGATGGATAACGACTATATTATTACAACAAGAGAGCTTGGTATATGGGCTAAAGAAAAAGGCATAGATTTCGCCTCTTTAGAAGATAGCAAGTTTGATAAATTTATGGGGGAAGCATCTGGTGCTGGTGTTATATTTGGTAACACAGGTGGTGTTATGCAAGCAGCTATAAGAACTGCTTATAACTACTTAACTAATGAACCTGTACCAGAAAATTTATACGAATTAAAAAGTGTTAGAGATTTAGAAGAAATTAAAGAAGCTACTGTAAATATTAATGGCGAAGATATTAACCTAGCCGTAGTTTATGGTACTGCTAATGCTACAAAACTTATAGATAAAATCAAATCTGGTGAAAAAACATATCATTTTGTTGAAGTTATGGCTTGTCCTGGTGGTTGTATAGGCGGTGGTGGACAACCTAAAAAGAAAATTCCTAAAAGAGATGCTGCTCTTAAAAAACGTATAGAAAGTCTTTATAATAGAGATAATCAATTAAAAATTAGGTCTAGCTACGAAAACGAAGAAATTAAAGAACTTTATAAAGAATTTTACGACAAACCTTTAAGCCATTTAGCAGAAGAACTTTTACATACGTCTTTTACAGACAGAAGTAAAGATTTAGGAAATTAATAGTAATATTTTCATACCCTCTTCATATATTGTTATATAAAATATATGTGGGAGGGTATTAATGTCTGAAGAAAAAAGAAATAAACATAATATAAGCATATTAGATAGGACAAACATAAAAATTACGGGTGTTATAGATGTAATTTCATTTGATGAAGAAATTATAGTTTCTGAAACAGAGCTTGGTATCTTAATATTAAAAGGACTTAACTTTCATATTAATAAACTAAATTTAGATAGTGGTGATTTGGAAATAACTGGCGAAATATATAGCCTAGTTTATGAAGATAAATCTTCTTATGGCAAGCCAGGTGGTAGTATATTAAGTAAAATATTTAAATAATGGTGATTATACTTGATTTTATCTATTTCTTATCAACTAAAAATGTTTTTAATATCACTATTTATAGGTCTAATGTTAGGTTTTTTTTATGATTTTCTTAAAATTTTTAGAAAATATATTGTACATAATAATATTATTATAAATATAGAAGATACTATATATTGGATATTTACATCTATTATTGTATTTTTAATATCACTTTATCAAAATAATGGTGAAATTAGAATGTTTTTTATAATAGGTATTTTTACAAGTATGCTTTTATATAACCTTTTAATAAGTCCAATTTTTTTAAATATGTCTACAAAAATTATAAATATTATTTTAAAGATATTGCTATTTGTATTTAAAGCTATATCTATGCCATTTTTAATTGTTTTTAATATATTATATGCACCTTTAAAATTTATATTTAATATAGTAAAAAAACTATTGCAAAAATCTAAGTTTTGTGTAAAAATATATAATAAGATTATTGCACTAAAAATCTTGATTTTAAAAGGGGATAAAATACAAGATGAATAATTTAGAAAAGAAAAAAAAGCATCTTAAAATTAATAAACTTTATTTTATTACTATGATTTCTATTGTTTTTATTTTTTCTTCATACCTTTTTTATAAATATGATACTTTAATAAAATATAATAAAAAAATTGAACAAATAAAAAAAGAAATAGAGATAGCTAATAAAACTAATGAAGAGTTGAAAAATCAAACAGAATATAAAAATAGTAACGAGTATATAGAAAAAATTGCTCGTGATAAATTGGGAATGGTAAAAAACAACGAAATTATTTTTTACGATAAAAATTAATATATTTTAATATAAGGTGATTTTATGATAACAAATGATTATAACTCTAATATACTTAACAACAACTATTTAAACACTAATTACAAAAAAAACTTAGGTATTAACGATATTGATAATAAAAATTTAAATGGCCAAAAGGAAAATTGTGATACTTGTGAAAATAGAAAATATAAAGACGAATCAAATGATTCCAGTGTTTCATTTAAAAATGCAACAAAATTATCTCCTAGTGCTGCTAGTCAATCTGTACGTAGACACGAGCAAGAACACGTTAATCACGAACGTGCTAAAGCATTAAGAGAAAATAAAGAAATTATATCTCAAAGCGTTACTATAAAAACTTCTGTTTGCCCAGAATGTGGTACTTCCTATGTATCTGGTGGAGAAACGGTAACTGTAACAAAAACTAAACATCTAGATGACGAAGATAGAAGAGGCCAATTTATAGATGTATACATATAAAAATAAAATGGTTTAAGTAAAAGCTTAAACCATTTTATTTTTATATTATTTTAAGTTAAATAAACTTATATTTTATTTTTATATTATTTTAAGTTAAATAAACTTATATTTTATTTTTGTTCATTTTTACCTTTTTTAGCTATAATTAGGTATGGTACTGCAAGAAATATTGCTCCACCTAATATATTACCAATAGTAGCTAAAGGTATATTGTATAAAATACCACTTATACTTATATCAGAATTTGGACTTATTAAACCTATAACTAATAAACTCATATTAGCAATACTATGCTCAAAGCTAGATGTTATAAATGCTAATATACACCAAAAAATCATTATAAGTTTACCACTTTCCGATTTACACCTATATCCACACCAAGTAGCAGCAGAAACAAGTATGTTACACATAATAGCTCTAGTTATTATTTCTACTGGTGTAAGGTTTATTTTAGAATTTGCAGTTTCTATAAAAAATTCTGGTATGTTACCAGCTTTTAAAAAGCCTCCTAAAAAGAATAATAAAACTACTAATAAAGAACCAACTAAATTACCTAAGTAGCACATAACCAATAATTTTACACTGTCTGCAAAAGTTACCGTTTTTCTATTAATACCAACTGCTACAACAAAGTTATTACCTGTAAAAAGCTCTGCACCTGCCATTGCACATAAACTTAATGCAACACCAAAACATATCCCTAAAATAAGCTTATATGCTGAAAAATCGTGAATCATAGCCCCTACGCTAAAAGCAAACGTAACACCTAATGATACATAAACACCTGCTATAATAGCAGCAAAAAAATATCCCATTAAATTATTTTTTAATAAAAATACCTTTTTATATGCCGATTTTGAAACCTCTTCTATCTCTTCATTAAACATAAAATTATTCCTTTCTTAAAATAAATTTTTATATGTATATAATTTTATCATATTTTGTTGTTACATTCAATATATACCTATAAATTTAAACAAAAAACTATATACCCATATGGATATATAGTTTTATTATTTTTATTATTGTACTGGTGTTGCATTTTTATCTTTTAATACAACATCGTGAGCTCCACCCTCAATAATACTTGTAGATGAAACTAATGTTATTTTTGCTTTTTTCTGAAGCTCCTCTATGGATAATGCCCCACAGTTACACATAGTATGTTTTACTTTACTAAGAGTTAAAGCTAAGTTATCTTTAAGTTTACCTGCATAAGGCACATAAGAGTCTACCCCTTCTTCAAAAGAAAGTTTGCTATCTCCACCCATATCATATCTTTGCCAGTTTCTAGCACGAGCAGAACCTTCCCCCCAGTATTCTTTCATATAATTACCATTAACTATAACTTTGTTTGTTGGGCTTTCTTCAAATCTTGAGAAATATCTACCTAACATACAAAAATCACAGCCCATAGCAAGTGCTAAAGTTATATGATAGTCTTGTACTATACCACCATCAGAGCAAATAGGAATATATATACCTGTTTCTTTAAAGTATTCATCTCTAGCTTTAGCAACCTCTATAACAGATGTAGCTTGTCCTCTACCAATACCCTTTTGCTCTCTAGTAATACATATAGAACCACCACCAATACCAATTTTAATAAAATCAGCACCTGCTTCTGCTAAAAATCTAAATCCTTCTCTATCTACAACGTTACCTGCTCCAACTTTAACGCTATCGCCATATTTTTCTCTAATCCAATTAATAGTAATTCTTTGCCATTCACTAAATCCCTCTGATGAGTCTATACATAAAACGTCTACACCTGCTTCTACTAAAGCTGGAACTCTTTCTTCATAATCTCTAGTATTTATACCAGCCCCTACTATATAGCTTTTATTATTATCTAAAAGCTCTAATGGATTTTCTTTATGCGAGTCATAATCTCTTCTAAATACAAAAGCCACTAATCTTTGCTCTTTGCTAACAATAGGTAAAGCATTTATTTTTTTATCCCATATAATATCATTAGCCTCTTTAAGAGTAGTAGATTCATCTGCATAAATCATATTTTCAATAGGTGTCATAAACTCTTTAACTTTTGTTGTTTTTTCTAAACGACTAACCCTATAATCTCTGCTTGTTACAATCCCTAAAAGTTTTCCTGTAGCTGTTCCATCATCTGTTACAGCAACTGTAGAATGTCCTGTTTTTTCTTTAAGTTTTAATATATCCTCTAATGTATCATCTGGTTTAATATTAGATGAGCTTGGTACAAAACCAGCTTTATGAGATTTTACACGTCTTACCATATCTGCTTGGTTTTTAACCGTTTGAGAACCATATATAAAGGATATACCACCCTCTCTAGCAAGAGCTATACCCATTTTATCATCAGATACGGCTTGCATAATAGCAGATACTAACGGTATATTCATTGTTAAGCTTGGTTCTTCTTTACCTTTTTTATACTTTACAACTGGTGTTTTTAAACTTGCGTTATCTGGTATACATTCTGTTGAAGAGTAACCAGGTACTAATAAATATTCACTAAAAGTTCTTGAAGGTTCATCATAATAAAAAGCCATTTTTCTCTCTCCTTAAAAATATTTTTTAAAATTATACTAGCTTTTTTTAAAAAAGGCAATATATTTTTTTAATTTTATGAAAATAATATATTTTTGTTACTTTTATTTTATTTTTTTGTATGTTTTTTACATTCTATAATTTCTAAGGTAAAATATGCCCAGCAGACATATATAATTTATACCATTCTTCCCTTGTTAAAGTTATTTCTACGCCTTTACACATAGCCTCTAATCTTTCTATGTTAGTAGTACCTACTATAACTTGCATATTAGCAGGGTGTCTTAATATCCAAGACGTTGCTATTGCCATATTAGTTACACCATATTTTTTAGCTAAAACATCTATTACTTGATTAAGCTCTTTATATTTCTCACTATCTAAAAATACACCTTCAAAAAATCCATACTGAAAAGGTGACCAAGCCTGTATAGTAATATTATTAAGCCTACAATAATCTAAAACACTACCATCTCTATTTATTGCACCATCTGTTGCCATATTAACTTCTAACCCTGTGCTTATCATACTAGAGTGTGGTATGCTAAATTGTAATTGATTTGCTACTATATCTTGTTTTAAATATTTTTTTAAAAGCTCCATTTGCATAGGATTTTGGTTAGAAACACCAAAGGCTTTTACTTTACCTTCTTTATATAAAGTGTTAAAAGCTTCGCTTACTTCCTCTGGCTCCATAAGTGTATCTGGTCTATGTAATAATAATACGTCTAAATATTCTGTACCTAATCTTTTTAAAATACCATCAACAGATTTTAGTATATGCTCTTTAGAAAAGTCAAACATTTTACCTGGAACAATACCACATTTAGATTGAATAATTATACTATCTCTTTTTATATTTGATTTTTTTAATATTCTTCCAAATATTTCTTCACATTCGCCTCTACCATATATATCTGCGTGGTCAAAAAAATTTATGCCTAAATCACAAGCTTTTTCAATTAATTTTTGTGCCTTGTTTTCTTCTAAATTATTTATTCTCATACAACCTAAAGATATAGCAGATGAGCTTATGTTACTACTACCTAAATTAAACTTTTTCATAATATCCCTTTCCAAATAATTTTTATATTTTTTAAAAGGTATGGATAACCATACCTTTATTGTTTATTTACAATTAACTAAAATTATTAAAATTCTAATTTTTTGTTTACATATTCTAGTAATTCATCTATTTTTATACGTTCTTGTTGCATACTATCTCTATGACGAATAGTTACACAACCATCTTCTACACTTTCAAAATCATAAGTAACACAAAAAGGTGTACCTATTTCATCTTGTCTTCTATATCTTTTACCAATGCTACCAGCATCATCATATTCACAATTAAAATGTTTGCTTAACATATGATAAATTTTTGTAGCATCATCATTTAGCTTTTTAGATAACGGCAATATAGCAACTTTTATAGGTGCAATAGCTGGGTGAAAACGTAAAACAGTTCTAACATCTACATTACCTTTATCATCTTTTAGCTCTTCTTCATCATAAGCCTCACATAAAAATGCAAGTGTAACTCTGTCTGCTCCTAAAGAAGGCTCTATACAATAAGGCACATATTTTTCATTAGTTGTAGGGTCAAAATATTCTAATACATCTCCAGAATGTTGGCTATGTTGTTTAAGGTCAAAATCTGTTCTAGATGCTATGCCCCAAAGCTCACCTTTACCAAATGGAAATTTATATTCTATATCTGTTGTAGCGTTACTATAATGAGAAAGTTCCTCTTCATCGTGGTCCCTAAACCATACATTTTCTTCATTAATATTAAGAGATTGTAACCAGTTCATACAATATTCTTTCCAGTAATTAAACCATTCCATTTCTGTTCCTGGCTTACAGAAAAATTCAAGCTCCATTTGTTCAAACTCTCTTGTCCTAAATGTAAAATTACCTGGAGTGATTTCATTTCTAAAAGATTTACCTACCTGTCCAATACCAAAAGGTATTTTTTTACGAGTAGTTCTTTGAACATTTTTAAAATTTACAAATATACCTTGTGCTGTTTCTGGTCTAAGATAAACTACATTTTTGCTATCTTCTGTAACACCTGCGTGAGTTTTAAACATAAGGTTAAACTCTCTAATATCAGTAAAGTTGTGTGCATTACAAGTAGGACAACCTATGTTGTATTGTTCTATAAAATCTTTCATTTGTTGGTGGCTCATACCATCTGGATTTCCACTAATATTATTTTGCTCCATATAATCTTCTATTATTTTGTCTGCTCTAAATCTTTCGTGGCACTCTTTACAATCCATTAATGGGTCGCTAAAGCCTCCAACGTGTCCAGATGCTACCCAAACTTGAGGGTTCATAAGTATAGCACAATCTACACCCACATTATACTGATTTTCTTGTATAAATTTTCTCCACCAAGCTTTTTTAACATTATTTTTAAGCTCAACACCTAAAGGTCCATAATCCCAAGTATTAGCAAGTCCACCATATATTTCTGAACCTGGGTATACAAAACCTCTCGATTTAGCAAGAGCAACTATTTTTTCCATATTTTTTTCCATATATCTTCCTCCAAAGTTTAAAATATTGTAAATATATGCAAATTATTTATTTTTATTATCTATTGTAGCTTGTACAAAATCTCTAAATAGTGGATGTGGTCTATTAGGTCTAGATTTTAATTCTGGATGGAACTGTGCCCCAACAAACCAAGGGTGTATTTCTTTTTTAAGCTCTACTATTTCTACTAGTTTTTCATCTGGAGAAACACCTGCTATAACAAGCCCTTTTTCTATCATATCGTTTCTATACTCATTGTTAAATTCGTATCTATGTCTATGTCTTTCATAAATAAGCTCATCTTTATAAGCCTCAAAAGATAATGTGTCTTTTGATAGTTTACAAGGATAAGCACCAAGACGCATTGTTCCACCAAGTGCATCTATGTCTTTTTGCTCTGGCATTAAATCTATTACTGGGGCTGATGTATTTGGTGCTATCTCTGATGTATGAGCATCTTTAAGCCCCAACACATTTCTTGCAAATTCAATAACTGTACATTGCATACCAAGACATATACCTAAAAATGGTATTTTGTTTTCTCTAGCATACTGTATCGCCATTATTTTCCCTTCTACACCACGTTCACCAAAACCACCTGGTACAAGTATAGAATCTACATCTGATAATAACTCCTTAGGATTAGTTTTTTCTATCTCCTCTGCATTTATCCATTTAATATTTACATTAGAGCCTGTATGTATACCTGCGTGATTTAAAGATTCTACAATAGAAATATAAGCATCGTGTAGCTCAACATATTTACCAACTAGCCCAACAGTAACATTATGTTTAAGATTTTTTTGTTTTTCTACAACATCACACCAATCTAATAAATCTGGCTCTCTATTTTCTATTACTAATTTTTTACAAACAATATTAGCAAGATTTTCCTCTTCTAAAAGAAGTGGAACTTGATATAAAGAGTCACAGTCTATATTTTGTATAACACAGTCTTTATCTACATTACAAAATAAAGCTAATTTTTCTTTTGCCTCTCTACTTATTTCTTTTTCTGTTCTACAAACAATAACATCTGGTTGTATACCAATTGATAGTAGCTGTTTAACAGAATGTTGAGTAGGTTTTGTTTTCATTTCACCAGATTTTGCTAAATAAGGTATTAATGTAACGTGTATATAAAGTACATTTTCTCTAGAAACTTCGTGCGAAACTTGTCTTATAGCTTCTAAAAACGGCTCACTTTCTATATCACCAACAGTTCCACCTATTTCTGTTATTACTATATCTGATTGAGTTGTTTTTCCTGCTCTATATATTCTTTCTTTTATTTCATTTGTAATATGTGGTATAACTTGAACTGTTGCTCCTAAATATTCGCCTTTTCTTTCTTTATTTAGTACAGACCAATATATTTTACCAGTTGTAACATTATTATTAACTGTAAGATTTTCATCTATAAATCTTTCATAATGCCCTATATCTAAATCTGTTTCTGCCCCATCATCTGTAACAAAAACTTCCCCGTGTTGATAAGGACTCATAGTTCCAGGGTCTATATTTATGTATGGGTCAAATTTTTGTATAGTAACTTTGTACCCTCTTGCTTTTAAAAGTCTACCTAAAGAAGCTGCTGTAATTCCTTTACCTAAACCAGAAACTACACCACCTGTAACAAAAATGTACTTTGTATCCATATTTTCACCTCTATTTTAAAAATTTTTATTACTGGTAATTACCATATTTATCTATAAAGTTTATAAATATGTATTTAAATTAATTTTTACAAAGAAAAATAATTTAAATACATATTTTTAAGTGTAAATAATCAAAAAATTAATTTATAATAACTTATTAATTATATTACTATAAATATATCTTGTCAACATATAAACTAGTGTATTTATATCATATAACATTAATCTGCAAAGTTTACTATATTTTCTGTGTAGTCTACTTCCATATCATATCTCATATAGTTTATTAATCTATTAATAATGGCTGCTGCCTCTGCTTTATTAATAAATAATTTAGGATTAAATTTTCCGTCTGTATCTCCAGATATTATACCTATTCTATTAGCGGCATAAATTTCTCTTTTTGCCCAATTTCCTATATGTTGGTCATCTACAAAAGGTGTAATAGGCGTTGGGTCTAGCCCTAAATGTTCAAGGCCTAATGCCCTAAGTAGTATAACAATAGCCTCTTGTCTTTGTATTGGGTCATCTATAGAGAATCTTCCGTTAGTTTCCCCTACTACAAGCCCAGATTTATAGGCTGCTGTAATATATGGATATTCTTCTCTCTCTGGTAAAACATCAGAAAATATAATATCTACTGGTGCTTTTTTATTAGTAACATTTTTATTATCTTGTATTGGTAGCTTAATAGCTTTTACTAACATTTTAGTAAATTGTCCTCTAGTTATAGCTTGATTAGGTTTATAAAACTTAGGCTCTCCTGTTACTATTTGCATAGCAAACATCTTTTTAATATCTTCTTCTGCAAAATGTCCTTTTAAATAACTTGTATCAGGTGCTATAAGTTGTTCAAAAGTATTAAAACTAGGTATAGAAACATTTCCACTTACAGGTATTGCAGATGATTGTTGTGGTAGTACATAAATATTATAACTTAAACCACTTTTATTTTGCATTACTTCTTTGTAATTTCCCTCAAAACTAATAGCTGTTGGCTCATTTTTAGAATATTCTAAAGTTTTATTAACAGAAACACTAGGCCTTACTTGGTACTCCATTTGCCAATCTTTAGTAGTTACAGTACAATTTAGCCTTTGAGTTTCTGTTGAAGACCAAGCACTGTTATACCCGTATATAACACCACTTATTTCTTGTACTACCTTATCTTCTCCGTCTTTATATACTGCCCTATGAGAAACATCTCCTTTGTAATATGTTACACCTGGAGTTTTGTCTTCTATAATACTTATAGAAGATTTAGATTCTTTATTATCTAATGTATAAGTTTTGCCGCCAGCTGTTATATTTTCTGTCCATTTAGAAACTTCATAATCTTTTATAGTCTGGTTACCTTCTTTTCTGTAATTTACATTATAGTCCACATTTCTAGCAATAGACATACCCTCAGGTGTTGTTTCTCCATCTTGAACTTTATAACTAACTTTATATGTTCCTTTATCTTGCAAATCAGGAGCTTTAGAGCTTACTGTAATGTTTCCATTATATTCTTTAGGCTCTCCCGATAAAAATATAACCTCTTTATAAGTTGATTTCAAATCATTTTTTGCATTTTTATTTGTATTTAAAAGTTGTTCTGTTGTTTTTGGTAATTTTCTTCCCTCTGTTATACCTCCAAAAATACCAAAATCTAGAGGGTTTGCATAAACACTTGTAGTAAAAATAGATAAGCCAATAAAAAAAGCTATTCCTCTATTTAATATTTTCATTTTTTTTCCTCCATCAATAAAATAATCTTTATAAAATATATAGCTATTGATATATTACAATAGCTATATATTTTTAATGAGTAACTTAAAATTAATTTTCTACAAAAATAATTCTTGCATCTATAGACATACCACTTGCTATTTTATCTGGCAATGTTTCTGTCATAACTTTTAATTTGTCATTTTTTTGTATATTACTTACAGATGAAACTTTATTATTTTTAATGACAATAGTATTAGGTTCAGTTTTTATATTTATTGTTGGGTCTTTTATACTAATGTTATCCCAAGTTTTATTATCTTTCATATATTTTCCGTCTTTAAGTTTTATTTCATCACCTTGTTGGTAAACAGTACCAGAAACAAACTTAGTAGGATATGGTGCATCTATAATATGAGTAGCTCTGTCACCATCAAAGATAATAGTAAATGCTTTATCTATACTAGATTTTTCTGTATATCCAATAAATTCATTAATATTTTTAATACCCTCTTTTGTAATGTATAGAGTTTGTCCATCTATTATGAATTTTCTTTCTACTGGACTATATTCCCATTTATCTCCATTTAACTGACTTATAGATTTAACAATAAACCATTTATTATCCTCTATTTGTTTCACTCTACCTCTAGCTATTGAAATAGTATTTGAAACAGGTGCATCATAAATATCTACAATACCTGCTTTACCATCACCATTTAATGAAACCATAACATAGTCATTAACACTAATGTTGGTATTGTCTACAAGTTTACCATTTTTTCTAACAATAGTACCTTCATCTGTTGATATAGTACCATTTCCTGCTGTTGTAAAATTACCTACCCCATCTACTGATGTAATAATATCTGAATTTAAAGGTTCATCTCTACCTGTTCTAAATGTAATTTTACTAATAGTATTACCAGAGTATCCATTTTCTAATGCAACATAAGCCTCTCCATCTGCTCTTTTTAATTTTGATTTAACAAAATCATTAGAAACTCTTTTACCATTGTAATAGTACATAATATCTTTATTAGATGTACTAAGTTTTCTTATTTGTTGATAGTTTTCCCAGCCAGATTTACTAAGCGTATAAGAATGTTGTAAAGATACTGTTTTTTGTATAGGGTCTATATTACCTATTTTACCCTTTAATATACTCCCTATTAAATGCCCAGAATCTTCTACTAAAATTTCTTTAACAGCCTCCATTGTTTCTCCTGGTGATAAAATTGCCTCATTTATAAGTAACTTAACATAATCACCTGCTGAAATATTTGATAAGTCTATAGGTTTACCACCTTTAGAGGCATACGTACCACTAGGTATATCATACCAAGCAGTTTGTCCATCATCAAACTGAACTAACATTTTTACTATATCAATATTATCGTTTATTTGAGAAACTTTACCACGTTTCATAATATAATTAGGTGATGCACTTATTCTCTCTATATAAGTAGGGTCTTCTTTACTACTTGTTATAAAAACTACATTTCCTGGTTCTATTTCATCAATAGTTGTATCCCTTGGGTCATATTCAAAGTTAGGAAACATTTGGTCTAAATATCCAATATCATCTCCACTTTCATAATATGGTTGCTTTTCAACTTCTATTTGGTCTGTATAATAATTTTTTGTAACTTTTTTGCCATTATTATCTATAACTACAATATATCCATATTCTGTATTATTTTCTACTACAATACCTCTAAGCTCACTATATAAATTAGCATCTCCAACATAAGTTACTTTAGTTACAATATTATTTTTAAGTTCTAATTTTACCATACTTCCAATAGGTAAATCTTTTTCTGGTATCATTTTTCCGTCTATCATAATGTAATTTCCACTATCATCAGAATTAATTATACCATCGGCTACATAATAATTGTATCCCTTATCATTTTTATCTTTTATTTGTATTATGCCATTTGTAAAATCTATCTTGTTAAGTCTTCCATTTGCCTCTGTAACATTTAATGTTTTGTCTTTTACACTTACAAATTTAGCAACTTTATCTGCGTCATTTACAAGATATTCTATTTGGCTTCCTTCTCTAATAGAAGAAAGACCTGTAACTGCACCATTGTTATAAACAACTACATCTTTGTTTAAAGCTTGAGGAGATGAGCTATTTTCTATAATATATTTTATAGTATCTACAGTACCATCTGCTGTTCTTATATAGATATTTCTTTCTAGCTTAGCTTGTCCTGTTTGAGTAGTTTGTTCATCTTTTATACCTCCAACAGTACCTGTTTTTTTAGTAAGCCCTACAGCTTCATTGTATAAACTGTCCATATTACTTAAAATTTGTGCCATTTCTGCTCTAGTTAAAGCACCTTTAGGATTAAGCTTTCCATTTTTACTACCTTTTAATATCCCATTATCTAATGCTATTTCAATACTATCTATATACTCAACACTAGTATTTTTCCAATCAGAATAATTATAAATACTTTGTTGACTATTAGATACTAAAGGTTGCTCTCTTATACTATTTAAAGATTTTACAACCCAATCAGCTACTCGCTCTCTTGTAGCATTAGCACTACGTTTAAAAGCACCATCTGGTAAACTTTCTTGGTTTTGGCTTATAGCTTGGTTATATTCATCTGCTGTTATAAGTCCATTTTTTCTTGCTAAACTTAAATACCCCACAGACCATATAGACAATGGGCTATTTTGTGAAGCTGCTTGGTCTTTAAGGTTTTGCCCTTCTTCTTGTGCTTGTTTTTCTAGTCCACTAACTCTCAAAACAAATGCTAAAGCTTCTTGGTTAGATACGTTATCATTAGGTCTATATTTTTTATCACTACCTTTAACCATATCTAAAGCACCTGCTTTTGTTATAGCTTCTTTTGCCCAATGACCACTATAAACATCTGAAAATTTTAAATTGTTTATCAAGGCCTTAGCATCTGGTGTTCCTTCATATGAATTGTAAACTTGGTCTTTAAATATATTTTCATCTGTAACTGCAAATATATTCATTGTATTTACAAAACATATTACAAAAATCAAAAAAAACAAATTAAATTTTTTCATAAAAACCTCACATATTTTGTAATAATATTTTTATTTATATTATATCATAAATTTTTATAATAAAAAAGAAAAATATATTATATTTTGTACAACCAATTATTACTAAATGTATAATATGAAATTAAATATCTTATACAAATACAACAAAAGGTTATAGACAAAGTCTATAACCTAAAAAATTACTTAAGATTAGCTTTAGCTGTTTCTACAAGTTTAGCAAAAGCATTTGCATCGTTTACAGCCATTTCTGCAAGCATTTTTCTGTTAATATTAATACCTGCATTTTTAATACCGTTCATAAATTTGCTATAAGATAAACCGTTTATTCTAGCAGCAGCATTTATTCTAGTAATCCAAAGTCTTCTATATTCTCTTTTAGTTTGTTTTCTACCTGCAAAAGCGTGAGCCATAGCACGCATAACAGATTGTTTAGCTATTCTATATTGTTTGCTTCTAGCACCAACAAAACCTTTAGCCATTTTTAAAACTTTTTTATGTTTTTTACGTGCATTCATAGCACCTTTAATTCTAGCCATTATAAATTTCCTCCCTTATGAGTTGTCAATTAAATGTAAGGTAATACTTTTTTCATTTGTTTCATATTAGATTTGTCTACTAAGTTAGCTTTTCTTAAGCCTCTTTTTCTTTTTGTAGATTTTTTAGTAAGAATATGTTGTTTATTAGCTTTTGTTTTCTTTAATTTACCAGTACCAGTAACAGAAACACGTTTAGAAACTGCTTTTTTTGTTTTTAATTTAGGCATTTTAAATGTCCTCCCTTGTAAGATTTATGCTTTAGGCGCTAAAAACATCGCCATAGATTTAGCTTCCATTTTAGGAGCTTTTTCTATTACTCCATATTCACTAACTTGCTCTGCAAAGTTAGTCATAATATCATTGGCAATATCCGTATGGCCTAGTTCTCTACCTCTAAATTTTATACTAATTTTAACTTTGTCACCACTTTTAAGGAACTCTATTGCTTTTTTTACTTTAACTTGCACATCGTGCTTATCTATATTAGGGGATAAACGTAACTCTTTAATAGAAACAACTTTTTGTTTTTTACGAGCTTCCTTTTCTTTTTTAGCTTTGTCGAACTTAAATTTACTATAGTCCATTATTCTACAAACAGGTGGTTTAGCTGTAGGTGAAATTTTAACTAAGTCTAAGCTTCTATTATCTGCTAAGGCTTGTGCCTCTTTAGATGACATAATACCAAGTTGTTCTCCGTCATCACCTATAACTCTAACTTCCTTGTCTTTAATTTGTTCGTTAATCATTAACTCGTTAATTGCGAGCACCTCCTAAAATTTCAAAAATAAAAAAAGAGCAATAAAAATGCTCCTACTTAAAAATCATAAAATGCACACAGGCATTAAAATATGAAATTTTGATAACCTTAAAGCTATATACCGTAAGGTGAGAAGTAGAGCTTCTTCTTTATTCTTGTGTATATTACCATATTTTAATACCTATGTCAATACCTTTTTTAAATAAAATTATATTCATATAAAAATATATTTAAGTCAAACTGATTTGTAAGAGTTTTTACCTTAAAAGTATCTTCATTTAATTTTATAAATCCTTGGCTATCATAAAATTTATAATTACACTTAGAATCTGTATAAACATATAATTTTTTAATCTTATTTTGTTTCCCATATTCAAAAAAATAAGATAATAATTTTTTACCAATTCCACATCCTTGGTATTCTTCAGAGACAACAAACAATGTTAATACTCCATCAAAATCTCTATTTGCCTTTTTCATAAGTTCATTGTATATTTGAATTATACCTCTATACTGTTTTATATTTGTTTTAAAAATTTTTGATTTTATAGCTGTTAGAGAAGTATAATAAAAAGATTTTATATTATTTAATAATGCTTTATACACCTTATAATGCTTTTTGGAATTACCTAGTATTACACCAACTACCTTTCCATCTTTTTCTGCAATCATACTAAAAGTTTTTTCTGCCAAACAGCTATACAAATAAGAATTCAAAAAATCTTGTAAAATTCTTTCATCTTCTATATATTCATATAAACAAAAATTTTTGTTCATCATATGTTTTATATAACCATAATCTTTTTTATTTATCCTTCTATACGTTATATCACTCATACCCTATCCTTTTATATAATCTAAAGTTTCTTCTGGATTTTGAGCAGCTTTTACTTTATCAAATATTTTTTCAATATTACCATTCTCGTCTACAACAAAAGTTGTTCTTACGATACCCATACTAACTTTACCATAAAGTTTCTTTTCTTGCCAAACACCATAAGCTTCTATAGCTTGCCTGTCTATATCTGATAAAAGGATTATTTTTAAATCGTGTTTTTGTGTAAAATTTTGATGAGATTTTTGGCTATCTTTACTAATCCCTATAACTACTGTATTATTATTTTCAAACTCTTGTATACTTTCAGAAAATCCACAAGCTTGTTTTGTACACCCTGGAGTATTATCTTTAGGGTAAAAATATACTATAACTTTTTTACCTAAAAAATCACTTAAACTAACATTATTCCCATCTTTATCTGGTAAAGTAAAATTAGGAGCTTTATCACCTATATTTAACATTTGTATCTTCTTCCTTTCTTAAATAAATATATAATAATATTATACATCTTATTATTTTTTATTATTTTATCTAATTGGTAAACACTAAATTATTTTCATTAGATAAATTATTATTATACTGATAAATGTCGTAATAAAAATCTTTTAATGCTTCTATATTTGTTATTTTATTTTTTATAATATACCTTGCCATTTGCCCCCTGGCCATTTTTGAAGAGGTTGCAACTGATTTGTATTTTCCATTTTTTAACACCAAAAAATCTATATTTATAAATTTATCATTACTTTTTAAATACGGTGTTATAGTTTTACTATATTCTTTAGATGCTAAGTTTATAACAGGCTTGTTTAGACCTATTATTTCATTATATATTTTATCTCCCCAAAATTTATATAAGTTTTTAATATTATCAATTTCTATTTTACAACCCATTTCTAACCTATAAGGTTGTATATATGTAAGAGGTTTTAAAACACCGTAAAGCCCACTTAGTATTCTTAAATGGTTGTTTGCAAATGTTATATCATCATTATCAAAATCTTCTACGTTTATATTTTTAAAGACTAATCCATCATAACATTTTAAAGAATGCCCTTGCATTTTATCTATTTGAAAATCTTTAATATTAAAAAAAGTTTTTAAAGCTATATCTTTATTAACTTTCATTATAGTTTCTATATCTTGTGGTTCAAGTTTATTTAAACATCTATTTATTTGTTTAGTTTCCTCATAAAAAGTAGGCTTTTCAAAACTAAATCCTTCAAAATTTTTAATGTTCATATTTTTTGCTGGAGATAAAATAATAACCATAACATCACCTTTTCTATTTTAACTAAATAACTATTATTTAATAATAATTATTTTGCAATTGTTTGTCAAGTTAAAAAACTTTTTATAAATTAATTATTTTTTATAAATAAAATTTGTGCTATAATATTAAAAGTTAATTTCATTTAAGGAGGAAATAATGTGTTAGAAAAAAAATCTTTTAAAGAAAATGTTAAAACAGAAATAGAAAAATTAAAAAAAATGTCTTCCAAAGATAAAGTGTGGTATATAAAAGAATATTATGGAATACAAATAGTCCTTACAATACTTATTTTAGCATTTAGTATTTCTTTAATATTTAATATGTTTTTTAAAAAAGACCCTGTTTTTAATGTTGTATTTTTAAATAAACCTATTAACAACGAATCTTATGAAAAAATATCTAGCGAATTTCACAATTATGCTAATTTTGATGCAACAAATGATTATTGGGAATTAAAACCTACTGTTAGTGTAATTTTAAAAGATAATGAAATAGTAAATGGACTAGAATATTTAGCAAAAATTAATGCTATGATAGCAACTCAAACTTTAGATACTCTAGTTACAGAAGAATACTTTATAGACCATTTTTGTAGACAAGATATATTAACAGATTTGGAGAAATTTTTACCAAAAGATTTATTAGAAAAAGTTAAAGATAGTTTAGTATACAAGGTAGGTATAGATGGTATAGAAAGAGCCTATGCACTAGATGTATCAAATGCACCTATTATAAAAGATAGTGTTTATGTAGCAGGGCCTGTTTATTTTTCAATACTTGCAAATAGTAAAAATATAGATACTTCTATATTATTTTTGAGATATTTATATAGTATGTAAATATGGTAAATTATATAACATATAACAACAATAAAATAGAATATACACTTATTATATCTAAAAGAAAAACTAGCTGTATTCAAGTAAAAAAAGGCTCTATTATTATAAAAACTAATAACTATACTCCAAAAAAAATTATAGAAGAATTCTTGCTAAAAAATATAAATAAAGTATTAACTATTTTAGAAAATCAAAAAAATAATATGTACAAAAATGGCTCCATAATAAAAATTTTTGGTAAAGACTTTACACTAAATATACTAGATAATGAAATAGACTTTCCTTATACATCTGGCAATACTTTTAATATATATTTGGATAAAAAAGACACCAACATAAACGAAAAAATAGAAGAAATATTAGACAAATATTACTTATATATACTTAAACCTTATGCTATGCAATCATTTGAAAATTTTAAAAATAAAACATCTCTTTATCCTAACAAAATATATTTTAAAAAAATGAAAACTAGATGGGGTAGTTGTTCATCTAAAAAAAATATATCAATCAATATATTATTGGCCAAATATGATAAATCTGTTATAGATTATGTTATATTACACGAGCTTTGTCATTTAAAAGAGATGAACCATTCCTATTCATTTTGGCATTTAGTAGAAAAATATATGCCAAACTATAAAGAAATAAAAAAAATATTAAACAACTATTAATTTAAAGGTACACTTTATGTACATTATTCATAAAAATAAATATAAGCATAATTACAAATTAACATTTTATGATATTTTTAATAAAATTATTATTAATTATTGCTAAATTCTATAAAATAATTTATACTATAAAAAACTATGTTTTTATAAACATATTTAATATTATTAAAAATATCCAAGTATGAAGGGGGTTAAATAATTGTTAATTGTTAAAAAATTTGGCGGAACTTCTGTTGCCAATGCAGAAAGAATTAGAAATGCAGCAAAAAAAATAGTAGATGAATACGACAAAGGTAATAAAGTTGTTGTTGTACTTTCTGCTCAAGGAGATACCACAGATAAGCTTATAGAAAAAGCTAAAGAAATAAATCCTAAATATTCTAAACGTGAAATGGATATGCTTCTTGCTACTGGTGAACAACAGTCCGTTGCCTTGATGGCTATGGCTATACACGCTATGGATTACCCAGCTATATCGCTAAATGCTAACCAATGCAATATTAGTGCTACATCTACCTATGGTAATTCTAGGATAAAAAGTATAGATGTTAATAGAATACAAGCTGAGCTTGATAAAAAAAACATTGTTATTGTTACAGGCTTTCAAGGTATAAACAAATATGGCGATATAACAACTCTTGGTAGAGGTGGTTCAGACACTTCTGCTGTTGCCCTTGCTGCTACACTAAAAGCAGACTTATGCGAAATATTTACAGATGTAGATGGTGTTTATACAGGAGACCCAAGAATTATAAAAAATGCTAAAAAACTTGAAGCTATTAGCTATGACGAAATGCTAGAGCTTGCATCTTTAGGTGCTAAAGTTCTTCACAACCGTTCAGTAGAGCTAGCTAAAAAATATAACGTAAACTTAGTTGTCCGCTCTAGCTTAACAGATGCGGAAGGAACTGAGGTAAAGGAGGAAGCTTTTGTGGAAAAGATGATTGTTACTGGTGTAGCTGTTGATAAAAATGTTGCTAGAATATCTGTTATAGGTGTACCTGATGTTCCTGGTATGGCATTTAAAATATTTGCCAATTTATCAAAATTTAAAGTTAGTGTAGATATTATACTTCAATCTATTGGTAGAGATAGCACAAAAGATATATCTTTTACTGTGTCAAGAGATGAGCTAGAGCCTGCTCTTTTAGCCTTAGAAGACTTAAAAGGTAAAATACCTTTTGATAGTGTTAGCCACGATGAAACTATTGCAAAAGTATCCATTGTTGGTGCTGGTATGGACACAAACTCTGGTGTTGCATCAGATTTATTTGAAGCACTGTTCTCATCTGCTATTAATGTAAATATGATTTCTACATCAGAAATAAAAATTTCTGTTTTAGTAGATGAAAAGGACGCTCAACGTGCTGCTAATGCTATACACGATAAATTTGTAAAATAATAAAATAAAGCCAATTTTTTAGATACAACGTATCTAAAAAATTGGCTTTATTTTATCTATCCTTTAAAAATGTTGTTTTTGTATTTTCATCATAGCATATATCTTTATTTAATAAATCTGCAACATCTATAATTTTTATATAATTTTGCCCTTTTTCATTTATAACATTATATGTTTTCGTTTTATTATTGTATTTATATTTTCTTTCTACAAACATATATTCTTCACCTCCATATCCCCAAGTTTTTTTAAAATTTTCAAACGAACCATACTTTTCAATTAGATTATTGGTTGTCCCATATTCTATAAGCTCAAAATGAGGCTTATCTTTAGGGTTCCAATCTCCTCCCCAAGATAAACCAAATTTTTTACCTATTTGTCCAACTTTAAAAAACCAATTATCGCTGTCGTTATATGCACCTTTCCCATCATTTCTGCATATATCAAAAGCAATACCCCAGTTATGATTACTATGTGGATATTTTACCCAAGTAACTATCTTTCCTGGTAATGTTCTTCCCTTTTCATATAATATATTTTGTTCTTTTTTTGTTCTTAATGTATCTGTTACTTTTACTATTAGTCCTTGTTTTTTACATTCTTCTAAAAATTTTGGTATAATCTTTTGTAGGTGTGGATGTAATAACTTTACATTACTAGACATAAAATCACCTCATAACTATCTATTCCTATTGTTGTAGTATTTAATAGTATATAATTAAATATTTTATACTTGTCCATTTATATATTTATATCTTTTGTTATATAATAATATATGTTTTTAATATATATTTGTGTATAATTTTTTATTTAAAATATCATTATGTATTTTAATTATAACTAGTAGACATAAATATTTTATTTATGGTATAATAAAATTTAATATTAAGGTTAGTACTAAGGAGGAAAATAAATCTATGTTTAGAACTATAAAATGGTATTTTAAATTTATGTTTATGCTCTATATAACATACCCTAGATTAAAAAAAGCTGAAAATTTCTTAAAAAATGATGAACTAGATAAATTTTATGAATACAGCTTTTATCAAACATCAAAATGGGCAATGAACAGAATAAAAGACAGTGGTGCTACTATAAATGTATACGGTAAAGATAATATACCAAAAGATAAAAATGTAGTATTTATAAGCAACCATCAAGGAGATTTTGATATAGCAATCTTTATGGCATTGATACCTAAAGAAAAAGGGTTTGTTGCAAAAATAGAACTTAATAAAATTCCTATATTAAGAACTTGGATGAAATATATAGGGTGTGTTTTTATGGATAGAAAAGACTTAAAACAATCTTTAAAAACAATAAATGAAGCAATAAATTTTATAAAAAAAGGACATAGTATGGTTATATTCCCAGAAGGAACAAGGAGCAAATGTGATACTATGGGAGATTTTAAAGCTGGTAGCTTTAAGCTTGCAACAAAAACAAATACACCTATTGTTCCTGTTACAATAGATGGCTCTTACAAGCTAAAAGAAAAAAATAAAGGACGTATAAAGCCTGATACTGTAAATGTGTATATACATAAACCTGTATATACAGAAAATATGACTAATGAGGAAAAGGAACATTTACCAATTACAATAAAAAATATTATACAAGAAAATTTACCAAAAAATGCTTAAAGGATAAAGATATGAAAATAGATATTAAACATTATAAAAATTTATTTATTTTAGCACTTATAGGCATACCTATAGGTACTATTGTTGGTATATTAGATACTATATTTGGTAAAATATTATTAAAAATAACAGATGTAAGAGAAACATTCCCCCTATTGTTAATTCCTTTTTTATCATTATGTGGTGTTATAATTGTATACTGCTATAATAAATTTGGTGGAAAAAGTATAAAAGGTATGAGCCTTATATTTGAAGTGGCTCAAAACAAAGAAGAAAAAATTCCTTTAAGGCTTATCCCTTTTATTATTTTAAGCACTTGGGCAACACATTTATTTGGTGGAAGTGCTGGTAGAGAAGGTGTTGCCGTACAAATAGGTGCTACATTTTCAAGTTTCTTTGGAGAAAAACTAAACATAAAAGATAGTAAAAAGATATTTTTAATAATAGGTATTTCCGCTGGTTTTTCGGGGCTATTTCAAACACCTATTGCTGCTATATTTTTTGCTGTGGAAGTATTGATAGCAGGCAGTATACATTATAAAGCTCTAATACCTGCTATTACAGCATCTTTTATGTCTAGCTATACATCTCATTTATTAGGGCTTGAAAAGTTTACATTTAACTTAACCTCAAATATAAACATAAACTTTTCAACTATTTTAAAATTAATTGTTTTAGGCTTTATTTTTGGATTAGTTGGTTGTGGTTTTTCCATATGTTTAAAATATACCAAAAAATTTTTTAAGGATAAAATTAAAAATCCTATAACAAGAATTTTTGTTATAGGCATTCTATTAAGCATTATATTTTTAATTTTACATAAAGGTAGATATTCTGGCTTAGGTACAAACCTTATAAATTCAAGTTTTAATAACGAGCAAATATATACTTATGATTGGATACTAAAATTTATACTTACTATTATTACTTTGTCTATTGGATTTCAAGGTGGAGAGGTAACACCATTGTTTTCTATAGGTGCTAGCTTAGGTGTTGTACTAGCTAGTTTATTTAATTTGCCCATAGAATTTGTAGCAAGCATTGGGTATATAAGTGTTTTTTGTAGTGCTACTAATACATTTTTTGCACCTATATTTATAGGTGGGGAAGTTTTTGGGTATAACTATATACCTTATTTCTTTATAGCTATATCATAGATTTCTCACTTTAACAAATCTATGTACCCTCAACACTATAATGATATATGATAAAAATTATAATAAATAAGTCAAATAAAAAATAATCCAATTTATATATAAATTGGATTATTTTTTATTTGTTGTATCTTCTGTTTGAGATGTATTTTCTATTTGTACAGTTTCCTGTATTATTTTTTGTTCTTCAATTTTTGTTTCTGAACTTTGTGTTGTTTCTTGCTGTGTAGATATATTTTCTTCTTTTTCAGATATTTTTACGTCTATATAAGTATCAGATGCCAATCTTATATCATTTGGTAAATCTACATTTACTTTAACACTATGTTCTCCTACATCAAGACCCGTTACATCTATGTTATAGTGTATTAAGTCCGTATTTATATTATTTATCAAATTATCTTCTCCTGTAATATTTATTGTAAATTCTTCTGGTATATCTATAAACAATTTATCATTATATCCCAGTATACTTATATTACTTGTAGGAACAGTTATAAATTTTGTAGTTGCCTGTTTTATATTAATATCTATCTCAACTTCACTATCTTTACTGTTTTTTAGTTTTAAGTTATGCTGTTTTAATATTTGGGATATATCATATGTATATTGCGTATCATTAGTAAGTCCAGTTATATTTATCTCTGGCAAAATTATTTTTGTTAGCTTTCTTAAATTAGCTTTATCTCCTATAACTTCTACACTTTTAGGACTATATGAAACACTATCTACAATGTATCCTTCTAGTAAATTTCCAATTAGTGCTGGCTCTACAATATTTACAACACCTTCTATACTTATAGGTACTTTAACATCTACATTTTGTATATTAAATTTTATATCTGTAATTTTATTGCCATTTTCATCATATGCAACAGGTACTACATTTCTTTTTATAGTAGATGTTTGGTCTGTTATATCTACTTCTGCATATATTACCTGTATTTTATCTACAATAGATTTAGCTCCTGTAACTTGTATATATTCTGATGATAAATTTGGGTCTGATGCTGTATAGCCTTGCTTTGTTTCTCCAATAGTTTTAGGATGTATTTTTTTAGGTATAGTTATAACTTTATCTACATATAAGGTAGATGTTATAGGGTAAAAACTAACTATTTCAAAGCTATTATTAGGGTATGGAATATTTGTTATGCTAGGTCTTAAATTAGCTATAACCTCTAAAGGTTCATCTCCTATTTTATAAGATGTAACTTGCTCTAAGTCTAGCTGTAATTTTATGTTTTCTTTGTTATATCTTTTGCTAATCTCGTCTAATGTAGTTCTAGTACCTTTTATTTTTATATCTGCTCTCTGATTTTTTAAATCATCTATATTTAGTATAGCTAAATTATTTTTCTCTAATTTATCTTCATTTAAAATATCTATATTTAGTGTAAATGTTTTTATCTCTGTTGGATTATTAATATTCATAACAACAAACCATAAAGCAACTGCCATTAAAACGGATAAGGCTTTCCAATAAAGATTATTTGTAAAAAAATATTTTATTCTTTTATACATTTAACCTCTCCCTTTCCATATATTTATTTTTTTAGCATTTTGTTTTTGATGCTGTTTAAACATATCTTCTATTTGTTGTCTTGTAAGATTTCTATATAATTTTCCATTATGTGCAATAGAAACAGAACCTGTTTCCTCTGATACAACAAATATGTAAGCATCGCTAACCTCACTAGCGCCTACACTTGCTCTATGCCTTGTGCCTAAGTCTAGCCCTATCTCAGACTGTGTTAAGGGAAGTATACAAGTTGCCCTTTTTATACGGTTATTTCTTATTAAAACTGCACCATCGTGAAGTGGGGTTTTATTTTCAAATATGTTTATAAGTAGCTGGTTTGTAACTATTGCATCTATTGGTATACCACTTTCTTCAAAATCACCTAAAGCTACATTTTGCTCTACTACAATAATTGCACCTGTTTTAGATTTACCCATAACAAAACACGCTGTTAATATTTCATCTAAAATATTTTTAGGTATAATATGCTCTTGAGAATTATTGTTAAATATATTTTTAGTAAGGCTACCTTTACCTATTTGCTCAAGTCCTTTTCTAAATTCTGGTTGAAATAAAATTAATATTGCCATTACACCAACAGAAAATGTTTCTTGTATAATCCAATATGTAGTATATAAATTAAGTCTAAATGATAATATACTTAATATTAATATAACAAGCATACCTTTAAACAAAGACCAAGCCCTTGTTTCTCTAATCCAGTTCATTATTATATATATAAAAATTGCTACTATTAATATATCTACAACATCTGATATTCGTATACTTGGTATGCTAAGCTTAGATAAATTTAAACCTTCAAAAAACATACTTACGCCAGATATATTACTATTTACTTGAGCACTCATTTTTACACCTACCCCACCAAATAATTTAACTATTTTATATTATATCACAAATTTTATAAACAACCAATATTTTTATGCAAATTTTAATATTTTATAGTATAAATAGTATAAAATATTAAATCATATATTAATTACATTTAACTAAAACTTTTTATTTTTTATATAAAAAATCTTTAAATATGAAAATTTATATGTTAAAATTTACTTATTAATTTTTTAAGGAGGTTAAAATTATGCTTAATGAAGAATATATTAAAACTTTAGAAGATTGTTCGAAATTTAATATTACCATAGAAGAAAAAAATTACATACTAGATAAATTTAATTATATACTAAAAAGTTGTGATAAATTGGCATTATTACCAAAAATA
Source organism: uncultured Tyzzerella sp. (assembly GCF_963558545.1). NCBI lineage: Bacteria > Bacillati > Bacillota > Clostridia > Lachnospirales > Lachnospiraceae > Tyzzerella > uncultured Tyzzerella sp. Next base: position 37,821 of record NZ_CAUWHO010000012.1, read on the forward strand.
GAAACAACAAGCTTTAATAATATAGAAGAAGAAATAATATAATTTAGAATGGGGATATTTATATGAATATTTTCAATATGACTGCGTTACAACTTGGAGAAAAAATTAAAAATAAAGAAATAAGCTGTATAGAAGTTATAAATTATTTTTTTACTAATGTAACAAATAAAAGCAATGGATATATCACTTTAACACAAGATTATGCTATTAATAGAGCTAAATACATACAATCAAAAATAGATAAAAGTGAAAATCTATCTATTTTAGCTGGTGTTCCTATATCTATAAAAGATAATATTTGTACAAAAAATATAAAGACAACTTGTGCATCTAAAATGCTTAAAGATTTTATACCATCTTATAGCTCAACTGTTTTTAAAAGATTAGAAAATGCAGGTGCTATACTAGTTGGCAAAAATAATATGGACGAATTTGCTATGGGAGATACTGGCAAAACCTCTTTTTATGGTAGTTGTAAAAACCCTTGGGATAATACAAAATCTACTGGTGGCTCTAGCAGTGGCTGTGCTAGTACATTGTCTTGTAAAGAAGCTATACTAACTTTAGGCTCTGATACTGGTGGCTCTATAAGACAACCGTCTTCTTTTTGTTCTATTACAGGTATTAAACCAACATATGGTCTTATATCTAGATATGGCCTTGTTTCTTTTGCACCAAAATTTGACCAAATAGGGCCTATGACTAAAGATGCTCTAGATTGTGCAAAAACTTTAGAAATAATTAGTGGATATGACAAATATGATAATACTACAATAAAAAAATCTAATTTTACTTTTATAAATAAAAATTTTAATGTAAAAGGATTAAAAATTGGTGTATGTAAAAATTTTATAGAGTATAGCAATAAAGATGTTCAAAAAGAAATAATAAATGCTATAAATATCTTCAAAAATATGGGTGCAATAATAGAAGAAATAAATTTAGATATTTTAGACTATTCTATACCAACATACAAAATACTATCTAACGTACAATGTACATCTAATATGGCTAGATATGATGGTATAAAATATGGCTATTCGCCTAAAGATGTGGGTAACCTAGAAAAATTATGTATACAGTCTAGAACAGATGCCTTTGGTGTAGAGGTAAAAACCCGTATAATGTTTGGAAATTTTATATTAAAAAATAAAAATACCCACTATAATAATGCAATTAATGCAAAAAATTACATAACAAAACAATTTAAAGATGCTTTTAATAAACACGATATTTTACTAACACCTACAACACCTACAACAGCTATATCTTTTAATGGTGATAACGATTCAGATATATTTTTAGTAAGTAGCAATATATGTGGTATACCAGCTATATCTATCCCCTGTGGATTTACTAAAAATAATATGCCTGTGGGAATGCAACTAATAGGAAACTACCTTAAGGACGATGTTATATTAAACACTGCTATACAGTTTCAAAAATGTACAAATTTCCACTTAAAAACCCATAATATAATTTAACGGAGGATAGTATGGATTATAAAGTTAATATAGGCTTAGAAGTACATATAGAACTACTTACTAAAAATAAAATGTTTTGTATGTGTAAATCTAGATTTGGAGATGAAGAAAATAAAAATGTATGCCCTATTTGTTTAGCTTTACCTGGAGCTTTACCTACACCTAATAAAGATGCTATTTCTCTTGCTATAAAAACAGGTATAGCTACAAATTGTAAAATAGATAATAAAGTATTGTTTGATAGAAAAAATTATTTCTATAAAGATTTACCTAAAGGTTATCAAATAACCCAGTTTTATAAACCTATTTGTACAAATGGCTACATTAATTTAGAAAATAAAAAAATAACTATAAAAGAAATTCATATGGAAGAAGATGCTGGTAAAATAGGTAAAAATAATACCATTGACTATAATAGAGCAGGTGTTCCTCTTTTAGAGCTAGTTACTATGCCAGACTTTGAAAATGCTGACGAAGTTATAGAATTTTTAAAGCTCTTAAGAGAAATTTTAGTATTTTGTAATATATCAGATTGTAAAATACAAGAAGGCTCTATGCGTGTAGATATAAATTTATCTGTAAGGAAAGAAAATATGCCTTTAGGTAATAGAGTGGAAATAAAAAACGTAGGCTCTTTTAAATCTATTAAAAAGGCTATAAATTATGAAATAAAAAGACATATAAATTTATTAGAAAAAGGAAATAGTATAAATATAGAAACTCGTAAATTTGATGAAAATAATAATATTACAGTTTTTATGAGAAATAAAGAAACAATAGAAGATTATTGCTATCTTAAAGACCCAGATATACCACCTATAAATTTATCTGAAAAATTTATAAATAGTATATTAAATACTATGCCTATGCTACCTAAAGAAAAAAGAGAAATATACAAACAACAATATAATTTAAGCCAAAATAATATAGATATTATATTATCTTCAATAAAAATAAATAATCTTTTTGAAGATTTAATTAATCAAAATAATCCACCTAAAGAAGTATCTAATCTTATATGTGGAGAGCTATTTAAAATAATAAATGAACATAGCTTAGATATTTCAAATATTAATTTTAATATAAAATATATATCAACCCTTATAAATATATTTTTAAATAATAAAATATCAAGAGATACATATAAATCTGTATTTTTTGAAATAATTATAAATAATACAAATCCTATATTTTTTATAGAAAAAAATAATTTATATTTGATAACAGATACAAATTTTATAGAAAATATTATAATAGATATTATTAATAAAAATCCAAATTCTGTTAATGACTACAAAAATGGAAAAGAAAAAGCCTTTAAATATTTAGTAGGACAATGTATGAAAGCCTTTAAAGGAAAATGTAACAATAACATTATAAATGAGATACTATTAAAATATATAAATTAACCATTATTAATGTTTATATTTTAGTATGCTATGTATATATTTTTTTATATATCTGTATTTTTTTTTATATTTTAAATAAAAATAGTTGAAATTTTTTTATTATTTGATATAATTTAGATAGATAAAATAAATTGTTAAGGAGGAAATAATATGATTAATATCGATTTAAATAAACCTACTCAAGAATACGCTAAAAAAATTTTAAAAGGCCTAGGAGAAAAAGAGAATATCAAATTTATAACTAACTGTATGACTAGGTTAAGACTTGTTTTAAATGATGTATCTAAAGTAAATGAAGATTTGTTAACAAACGAAACTGGTGCTAGCAAAGTTATTATAGATGGTAACGATGTTCAAATTGTTTATGGTTTACATATTAACCTAATAAAAGAAGCTATAGACAAAGAAATAAATAACGAAAAAAATGATGAAGGCTATATTAATAATATTAATGTAAAAAAAATAATAGAAGGTATTGGTGGTAAAGACAATATAGAAAGCCTTACTAACTGTATGACTAGGTTAAGACTTGTTTTAAAAGATACATCTAAATTAAATGAAGAACTACTAGTAAACGAAACTAAAGCTAGTAAAGTCATTGTACTTGATGAGCATAATGCTCACATTATTTATGGCTTAAAAATAGAAGATGTTAGAAAAGCTATTGAAGAAGAACTAAATAAATAATAAAATTTATACCCCTACATTTTACTTAATGTAGAGGTATTTTTTATATCAATTAAGGTATGGCTTATTTTTTAAATAAAAAGATAAACAAGGTTCAAGTTTTCTTTTTTATGCCAAAAAAATTGATTACATAATTTTAACAATAACCAATTATTAATAAATAAAAAATGCTGTTGTAACTAAATATAATTATATTGGGAAAATATATAATACTATATTTGTTATTTTTGTACTATTTGTATAGCATATTCCCCTATATCCTCTTTTAAAAATATGGATTTAATTTTTCCGTTTTCTTCTTTTATAGTAGATATATCAAATTTTCCACCCATAGCCTCTATATAATTAATGGCTCTTTCTATATAGTTAGTTTTTATAGCAATATGTCCATATCTACCTAAATGTACACTTTTCATAACCTCTATACTATTATCTAAAAATATAGAAAAATCATTTTCATAAATAGAAAAATTAAATAGCTTGCTAAATTCTTTTGCAATTTTATCTGCCTGTATATTATCTTTTGTATTTATTCCAACGTGGTCTATCTCAAATCCAAGCATATTAAAAATAGCATATTTACAAAGCTTTCTTATTTTATCAAATTTATTTTCTTTTATATATTCATCATTTATTATAAAGCTACCTCCACAGCATATAACCTTATCAAAAGATAAATAATCATTTAAATTTTTATTATTAATACCACCTGTTGGTATAAATCTCATTTCATAATAAGGCAAAGACATAGACTTTATCATATTAATACCACCTGCTGCCTCTGCTGGAAAAAACTTAACTACATTAACACCAAGGTTTATTGCACTTTCTATATCGCTAGGTGTAGCTATACCTGGTATCATAAAATAGTTTTTTTCTATACAATGTTTAACAACAGTAGGGTTTAACCCTGGGCTTATTAAAAATTTAGCCCCTGCATTAATTGCTTTGTCTGCTTGCTCTGTATTTAATACAGTGCCCGCCCCAACAAGCATTTTAGGTACTTGTGAAGTTATTCTCTTTATAGCATCCTCTGCTTGCTCTGTCCTAAAAGTAATTTCAACACAATGTATACCACTATCAACCAAAGTTTTGGCCAAAGGGATAGCTTTTTCTATATCATTAATAGTAACAACAGGTATTATACCAATGGCACTAAGTTTTTTTAATATTTTTTCCATTAAACACCTCCTAAACATTATATTTTTTTATAAAACATAAAAAACTCTTTTCTACAATTTTTTTATCTTCTTTATCATAACCAAAATGTCCAGAATTTTTTAAAATAATAATTGTAGATTTTTTTATATTATATTTTTTTAATTTCTTCTTTATACTTATGGCAGATTTTATAGAAACAAGCCCATCATAATAAGACTGTAAATAAATAGTTGGCACTTTTATATTTTTTATATTAAAATATATTTTGTAACTCAAATAAAATAAGTCTATATACCTTGGTATCCAAAAAGGATATAATAGTATCTTTTTGTTAGATATGCTTGTTCTATCTTTCATTTCCTTTGTAAAATCATCTTTTATATAATTTGGAATTAAAGCTATTTTTACACCAGATATAAATGTTTTAAAATCTACCCTAATATTAAATGGTATATTAATACAAAAAATACCCTTTATATTATATCTATTTTTTAAATGAGCATTAATGGCTAATAAACACCCCATAGAATGACCTACTAATATAATATTTTTATATATTTTTTGCATTTCTTCTATATGCTTATCTACATATCTAGTCCATTTTTTATATCCATTTTTAGAAAATTCTTTAGATGTTGTTCCGTGTCCTGGCAAAAGTAAGTTTAAATAAGAAAATCCATTATTTAAAGCTATATTAATTAAATTTAAAAACTGGCTAGGAGATTCTGTAAATCCGTGTATAAAAATAATAACTGTATCAGAGGTATCTATATGTTTATATGTTTGTTTATGTAAATTATTCATTACCTATTATTTTATTTATAGCGTATCCAACGCCACCCTCATCATTAGTTAAAGTAACCATATTACATACACTTTTTACAAAATCGTCTGCATTTCCCATAGCAACAGAAAATCCAGCAAAATTTAACATTTCCAAATCGTTTTCACTATCTCCTATAGCTACTATTTCTTCTTTTTTTATACCAAGCATATCTGCATAATATTTTAGTGCATCTCCTTTAGATACATTTTTTTTAATTATATCTAAACAAGTTTTTGACGATATAACAACATTTATATCTTCTAACTGTCTAAACTTGCTTTGCATATATAAAAGTTTTTCTCTGTCATTATCTAATATTACTATTTTTAAAAATTCTTTTTTATCTATAAGACTATATAAATCTTCTTCAAATTTATATTCTAAGGACATACTAAGCTCTTTAGTATAATGTGTTAAAACTTCTTTAAGCTCATCTCCAGAATTTTCTTTAGATGTAGAATAGCTTTCTGTTAATGTATACATTTTAGCTTTTATATCATTTTGTAAACATATGTCTATAACATTTTTCATAGTATCTTTTGGTATATAATTTAGTTGTATAATACTATTATCTTTTAAATCTCTTATAGATGCTCCATTACAGCCTATTACTATTTCTTCTTTAAACCCTGCCTCGTCCATATAATCTTTTACAAGAATATCATTTCTACCAGTAGCTATAACTACTTTTATCCCCTTTTCTAAAAGCATATTTATAGCTTTAATATTGTCTTGGTGTATTTCTCCATTATGCTTTATAAGCGTATTGTCACAATCTATTGCAAAAAGTTTGTAACTCATAATATTAATCCTCTCTACATTTCTTTTATAATTTTTATGTGTATAGGTGGATAATTAGGACGGTTAAAAAAATCAGAAACTATAACAGTATATTTATTGTAGTCTAAATTTTTTACAAAATCTAAAATAGCATCTTTTTCTTCAAATCCTGTATCTCCCCCCTGATAAACACAAAGGCTTATAACACCTTTTATTTTTAAAAGTTGTAAACATTTTTTTATAGCTATTATACTTGTATCTGGCTTAGTAGCTATATTATGATTTCCTTTTGGTAAATACCCAAAATTAAACACAACACAAGATATAACATCATTACCTATATATTTATCTATATTTTGATGTCCATCTAAAATAAGTGAAACGCTATTATAAACATTATTTTCTATAAGTCTATATTTTGTAGCCTCTATTGCCTCTTTTTGTATGTCAAAAGCGTAAACAAAACCATTTTCTCCTACCAACTGTCTAAGAAACAATGTATCGTTACCTTGTCCCATTGTGGCATCTATTACTATATCACCATTTGATATGTTTTCTTTTATAAAATTTTTAGCAAGATTAGTAGTATTTATTTTCATACAACACCTATTAAACTATTTTTAATGTTAAGTCTTTAAAATCCCATATATCTGTAACTATATCTTTATAAAATTCTGGCTCGTGGCAAACCATAAGTATAGTCCCTTTATATTCTTTTAAAACTCTTTTAAGCTCATCTTTAGCATCTTTATCTAAATGGTTGGTAGGCTCATCTAAAACAAGAATGTTAGTTTCTTTATTCATTATTTTACAAAGCCTTACTTTAGCTTGCTCCCCACCACTTAAAACATATACCTTACTTTCTATATGGTCCGTTGTTAAAGAGCATTTAGCTAATGCTTGTCTAACTTCATATTGAGTAAAAGATGGAAATTCGTCCCAAATTTCTTCTATACAAGTTTTATTGTTATCTTCTTTAACTTCTTGTTGAAAATATCCAATAAACTGATTAGCACCTTTTATCACTTCTCCACTAATAGCATCAATCTCTCCCAATAAACTTTTTAAAAGTGTAGTTTTTCCAAGTCCATTAGAGCCTACTATTGCTACTTTTTGTCCACGCTCTAAAAGAAGATTTAAAGGCTTGCATAATGCCTCCTCATACCCTATTACAAGGTCTTTTGTTTCAAATATAAGCCTGTCAGAAGTTCTAGCTTGCTTAAATCTAAATTCTGGCTTTGGCTTTTCTTTAGAAAGTTCTATTATATCCATTTTGTCAAGCTTTTTCTGCCTTGCTCTAGCCATACCAGCTGTTGCTACCCTTGCTTTATTTCTAGATATAAAATCTTGTAAATCATTTATTTCTTGTTGTTGCCTTTCATAAGCTGCCTCTAGTTGTCTTTTATTTTGTTCATATAATCTTAAAAATTCATCATAGTTACCTACATATCTTGTAAGCTTAGCATTTTCAACGTGATATATAATGTTTATAACACTATTTAAAAATTCTAAATCGTGAGATATTAGTATAAAAGCATTTTCATATTTTAAAAGATAATCTTTAAGCCAAGCTATATGTTCTTCATCTAAATAGTTAGTAGGCTCATCTAAAAGTAATATATCAGGATTTTGTAAAAGCAACCTACCTAATAATATTTTTGTTCTTTGTCCTCCGGATAAATCATCTACGTTTCTATCAAGTCCTAAATCGTATAGTCCAAGTCCACGGGCTATTTCATCTACTTTTATATCTATATTATAAAAATCACTCATATCTAGTATATCTTGAAGATTAGCAGCATTTTCCATAAGCTTATCCATTTGCTTTTCATCTGCATCTCCCATTTTCATATAAGTATCGTTTAGCTCTTTTTCTATATCAAATAAATATTCAAAAGCAACTTTTAAGCTATCTCTTATACTATCCCCCTTTTTAAGTTCTGCGTGCTGGTCCATATAAGCTACCCTCACACGATTAGACCATTCTATAGTACCTTCATCTGGCATAAGCTTATTTGTTATTATCTTCATAAATGTAGATTTACCCTCACCATTAGCTCCAATAAGCCCAACGTGTTCTCCTTTTAACAACCTAAAAGATACATCTTCAAAAATTGTTCTGCCACCAAAAATATGACTTACATTTTTTACTGTTAGAATACTCATATATAATAAAGCTCCTTTTCATTATTTATATAGTTATATTATAAATTTTAATTTTAAACTGTTTATTTTTCTAATATAGTTTAACATATTTTTTAAAATCTGTTAATATAAAAATAATAATAAATTAATTTTTATATTAACAGATTTTTACTTTGTTATATAATTAATATAAATGTAAAACACTTTATTATATAATTTAATTTTTAATTGTTTAATTTAAATCCCATATTATTTTTACCTATCATCAAAACCCTAAATACATCTAAAGCTCTTTGTAAATCATCTTCGTTTTTACATATAAAATCTCTAAATTTTTCCCAATGTTTATTAGCTTCTTCATCATTACCACCTGCTTTAAGTCTTAAAGCATCTGCAAAATATATAACATAATCTAAATGATAATTTATATATTTCCAAGAAAGATTTTCTGTTTTATCTATATGGTTTTGATTTTTTTCACAAATTTTTCTAAAGTTTTCTACAATGGTATGTACATTCTGCAAGTCTTTTGCTACTTTTTCATCTAACTGACCTGCTCTTAAATGCCAATAATCTGTATCAAAAATATCGGATATTTCTTTCAAATAGCTTTGACATTTTTCATAGTCTTCTCCAAAAGCATTTTCAAAATATTCTTTAGCTAAATTCTCAAATTCTAAGCTTGTATCCCAAAGTGTTTTTGCCATAACATAGTTTGGAAGTGCTGTTGGAAAAAATGCCCTTTGCTCTTGACAGCTTAATAGTCCATTTAACCCTAAATCTTTTAAATTTTTAATATCTTTACTTATTATTTCAGATATTTCATAATATCCTGCATCTCCATAATGAGCTTTTCCTAAATGATAATCAAAATCAAAACTATCACCCTTAAATATTTTTTGCCATTCTTTTAAATACTCTATATAATCTTCAACTTTTGTTGGCAACTTAATTTTGTTTAATTTAAACTCGTTAACACTTCCTTTTATTTTTTTACATTCGTCATAAGCCTTTGTAAAAGTTCTAGTTATAGGTGCAAACATTAATAAAAATCTATCTGGATTTTTAAACCTTGCTTTTATAGGTGGCCATAAAAGTTCAAAATATAATAAAAATGCAATTTTATTTGTAAATCCCATTTCTGTTAGCTTTTCATCTATTACGTTTAAACATTCTACATACCAATCTGATGGTGTAAGTTCTTTACATTTTTCACATTCACAATGGTTGTTAAAAGCATCTGCAAGCCAAATATGTATAACATCTCCATATTTATTTTCTTTTATATATTCTACAATAGTGTTTGCAAAAGCCTGTTGAACATCTTTATATGAATTACATAGATTTGTGTTTAAAGGTACATCTCCAAAAAACTTTCTTTCTCCATTTATAAGTGCTAAAAAGTCTTTTTTATCTTCTTTTAAATCAGATGTTTCGCTGTCCCAACCTTTGCCAACAATCCCAACTGTTTCACAAGTCCAACCGTGCCCTACAACGTGATACAATAAATCTCTTTTTTTAATTTCTTTTGCCAAATTTTCTGTAAATTCAATAGCCATTTCATTATCAAAAAATTCTTTATCTTTATATGGGTTATTTATGTGTGCATACCATTGTTTAAAAAATGTATAACCATATTTAAACTGCATAAAATAACTATTGTACCCAACTTTTGGAAACCAATTAATTAAATCTAACACATTTTCATATGTATTAGCACCTTCAATAACAACACCTCTATGTCTAAGGCTTGCTTTTTCCTTTGTAAAAACACTTAACTCCTCAAAAGATTTATGTATAATTTTTTCTCCATCTTTTCCTGGTCTTAAAAATTTACAACCAAGTTTTTCCAAAAATTTATACACACCTATTAAAATACTTCTATTATTACTACCTGTTATATATCCATTTCCTTTTTCTATATTAATTTCTATGGCATCATCTTGTTTAAAGTCTAGAACATCAAATTTAACACCTACTTCTTTATAATTGCACAACCATATACCTTGTAAATCTTTTGAATATTTTTTCTTTTTTATTATTTGCCACCTATCATCTTTTGTTACTAATGTTAAATACTTAGCAATTTCTCGTGAAGCATATTTAATAGTATCTTCTTCAGTTGTTATAAAAATATTATACATTTTTATCTCTCCTATTTTAAATTTATTATATTCTAATAATATTTTACCAAATTTTAATATAATATCAATAAAATTTTTCAAATAAAAATATATATTATAATATACTTATAATTATTTTTTGTATAATTTATATCTATAACTATATATTTATGTACATTTTATTTACAAAATATATAATTTATTTTAAAAAATATAATCCATATCTTAATTTTAATAAACCAATTCTTTTAATAAGCAAAAAGAGTACCACTTATAAAATAAGTAATACTCTTTTTATTAGTTATTAACTATTTTGTTGTCCTGCCATATGTCTTTCTTGAGCTTCAATCATTTTTTTTACCATATAGCCACCAACTGAACCATTTTGGTATGAAGTTAAATCTCCATTATAGCCTTTTTTTAAAGGCACTCCTATTTCATTTGCAACCTCGTATTTAAACGCATCAAGGGCTGCTCTTGCTTCGGGAACTGCTTTTTTATTACTTGCCATAATAAATCACCTCATATTTTGTCATTATACTCTATTGTCAACAAAGCTATTAATATATATAACTTTTGCTATATTAATTATTAGCCTTGTAATATTATTATGTTCAGTATGAAAAAATTAATTCTAGGTAATAAATGTAAATTTTTATTTATTATTTAATTTGTAATAAAAATACCCAGCCAACATAGTAATTAAACAAATAGCAAAATAAATTGGAAATAATGGATTGCTAAAACCACCAGATAATATTATTAAAGAACCTATTGTAGCCATTATAGGTACAAAATATCCCATAAACTTGCTTTTTATTTCACCTTTTATAGCTAATTTTATAATAACTGCATATAATATACAATAATTTAGATAGCTAATGCAAATTGATATTTCAGAAACATCTCCTGGCATTCCTTTTTGTTGTGTTACATAATGTATAAAATACATTACAAAGGTAATAATTAAAGAAAATATAGCAGAATTTAAAGGCATTCCATTAAGCTTATCACTTTGTTTAGATAGTTGTTTACTAAAAGGTATACTGTTTCTAATTGCTAATGAATAAGGCATTCTTATCATTCCAAGTATAACACCATTTACTGTACCCAAAACTGATATTATAACAAATACTAACATTACTTTTGCACCAGTTGGCCCAAATAATATATTTGCCATTTCATTAACACTATTATTACCAAGCTCTAAAACCTTTTCTGGTCCTACAAATATACTAAGCCCAAAAAAGTAAAATACATAAGCTAATAATATAACTATTGGTGATATAACAAGAGCTATTGGTAAATTTCTTTTACTGTTTTTTATTTCGTGGCATATAGATGTAGATACAATCCAACCATCAAATGAAAAGGCTATAGGCCCAAAAGCTGATAATATCCCTAAGCTTACACCTGTTGTTTTTATACTTTCCATATCTGCCGTTAATACTCCTTGAGGATTACCTTTTAATAAGCCAAATACTGCAAATAAAACTAATGGGATTAATTTTATAATCATAGCTGCATTTTGAAAATAACCACCAAACTTAGCAGACAATGTATTTATTAAATAACATATAACTATAACTATAACTCCAATAGTATATGGATTTAATACTCCTTCTTGTATATTAAATAATTGACATATAAAAGTACCAGCCACCCAAGATACAACTGCTATTATAGCTGGTAAATATAAAAATATTGAAAACCAACCAAATGACGCTGCCGTTTCTTTGTTTACAAACTCTTCTGCATAGGATATAATTCCACCAGGGTTATCTGTTCTTGTTGCCAATTGAGATATAGAAAGACTTCCAAATATTATGGCTATTGCTGCTATAAGAAATATAAGTATTCCTACAAGAACATTTCCATTAGTATATTTTAAAACATCATCTGCTTTAAAAAATATACCAGAACCTATAACTATACCTATAATCATTGTTATAGCAGTAAATAAACCATATTTTTTGTTATGCTCCATATTTTAATCTCCCTTCTATAGAAAAAATTTAATAATTCATAATTATACATTGTATATATACTTAAGTCAAGGTATTTTTTATTTTTTAATATTTATCTATTTTATTATTTTTGTTATATATGAACTGTCATCTAATATTTTTATTACTACTTCCTTGTTACCATTTATATAAAATATATCTCCTATTTTTACAATTTTACCATATCTAACAATAT
>NZ_CAUWHO010000013.1:0-44661 GCF_963558545.1 uncultured Tyzzerella sp.
CCAAACTTTTTAGCAGTTTCTCTAACAGTAGCATTTTTATTAATAATAAAATTTGCTACATCTACTGCCCTTTGTTCTATATAAGGCTTCAAAAAGAACTCCTCCTAAAAAATAACATGTTTAATTATATGAAAAAGTTACTAATATATTCCTTTATATAAATTTATAATTGACATTTTTTTACTATTTATATATAATTAGTATTATTATTTATATGTTTTTCTAAATACTTAAAGGAGAAATTATTATGAAAACTATATTTATAAAATTATACTTATTTTTAAATTTAATTATTTTTATGTCAGTTCCTATAAATGCTCAAACTAAAATTAAATTATGGATAAATAACAATTATATAAAAACAGATGTTCCTCCAGAAATTTATAATGAAAGAACTTATGTCCCTGTTAGAGTTATTTCCCAAACTTTAGGCTATAATGTAGAATGGCTAGAAGAAACTAGAGAAATAAAAATTAATAACGATAGTATTAATTTAATCCTAAAAATAAATTCTCAAGATTATATAATTAATAACGAAGTAAAAAAATCAGATGTTTCTCCTATCATTGTTAATGGAAGAACTCTAGTTCCTGTACGTCTTATAGCAGAAAGCTTTAATGAAACTATAAACTGGGACCAAAAAAATAAAACTGTAGCTATTGGAAATAATTATGAAAATTTTATTTATGAAGAAGCTACTGTAACAAAAACTGTTGATGGCGATACAATAGAGGTTGATATTAATGGAAATATCTACACTGTACGTTTAATTGGTGTAAACACTCCAGAAACAAAACACCCCAAAAAAGGTGTAGAATATTATGGTAAAGAAGCTAGTAATTTTACAAAAAATCAACTAAATGGAAAAAAAATATATTTGCAAAAAGATGCTTCTGATACAGATAAATATGGTAGGTTATTACGTTTTGTTTGGTTAAATAAACCTGCTAATATTACTCCTACAAAAGATGAAATAGAAAAAAATATGTTTAATTCCATTTTAGTTAAAAATGGATATGCAAATGTATCTACTTATCCACCTAATGTTGGATACCAACAAAATTTTATTGAATTAGAAAAAATAGCAAGAGAAAAAAACTTAGGCTTATGGAAAAATAACAATATAATTACAGAAATTTCTACTGAAAATACTACAACAAATAATATTAAGCAAAAACCAGTTATAGAAACATCATCAAATACTGGTAAAATTAAAGGAAATAAAAATTCTAAAATTTATCATTTACAACACCAACAATACTATAATAAAATTAAACCAGAAAACATTGTTTATTTTGACACAGAACAAGAAGCTATAAATGCAGGATATAGAAAATCAAAAAAATAATATAAAAAGCATAGAAAATATATTTTCTATGCTTTTTATATTATCAAATTATAATTTATCTATTTATATACTAAGATAATCTATTTTTGAAATCTTCATATCCAAATCTTTTTATTAACTTTACACCTTCTTTTTCTGTGTTAAAATATATAGATGGTAAGTTTATTCCATTAAACGTATTATTTTTTACCATAGAATATATTGCCATATCACAAAAAACTAATCTATCTCCTTCTTTTAATGGCTCTTTAAAAGAATAATCTCCTATAACATCTCCAGATAAGCAAGTAGGACACCCAAGTCTATAAGTGTACTCATATTCATTAGGCTCTCCTGCACCTATTATTTTAGGTCTATATGGCATTTCCAAAACATCTGGCATATGACAAGTAGCAGATGTATCTAATATAGCTATATCCATACCATTTTTCATAGTATCTAAAACAGTTGATACTAAAAAGCCTGTATTTAGAGCAATAGCCTCTCCTGGCTCTAAATACACATCTATATCATATTTATTTTTTATAAACATAATACATTCTATAAGTGTATCTAAATCATAGTCATCTCTAGTAATATGATGCCCACCACCAAAGTTTAGCCATTTCATATTTTTAATATATTTACCAAATTTTTGGTCTACAACCTCTATAGTACGCTTTAATGTATCAGAATTTTGTTCACACATAGTGTGAAAATGTAATCCATCTAATCCCTCTATATATTCTTTTTCAAAATTTTCTAAAGTTGTACCCATTCTAGAATTTGTAAAACAAGGATTATACATATCTGTTTCTATTTCCGAATACTCTGGGTTAATTCTTATACCAACTTCTACTTTTTTACCACTATTTTCTATCTTTTGTTTATACTTTTTATATTGATTAAAGTTATTAAAAACTATATGGTCGCTATATTTTAATATATCATCAAAATCTCTTTCCATATAAGCTGGAGAATATATATGAACTTCTTTTCCCATTTCTTCATATCCAAGTCTAGCCTCAAATAGCGAACTAGAAGTTACCCCCTCTAAATATTCTCCAATAATATTAAATGTAGAAAACATAGAAAAAGCCTTTGTTGCAAGTAAAATTTTTGCCCCTGTCTTATCTTGTACATACTTTAATATTTCAAGATTCTTTCTTAATAATTTTTCATCTACAATATAACAAGGTGTTTCTAAACTATTAAAATCTATGTTCATTTTTTCCTCCTTATAATTTTTTGAAATAATTAATTATCCTTTAATTATTAAATTAAATTTTTAATCTATATTAATCAAGTTTTTGAATACTTTACATTAAAAAATAGATATTCCCACTTCATATGAAGTGGGATTATATTTAGAATATTATTCTACCATATCAGGATTAAAGCTTTCTTTCCAAGGAAGTCCCCATTTATTAAGAGCCTCCATAAATGGGTCTGGGTCAAACTCTTCTATGTTATATACCCCTGCTTTATCCCATTTTTTAGTCATAATCATCATAGCACCAATCATAGCTGGAACACCTGTTGTATAAGAAATAGCCTGTGAGCCAACCTCTTTATAGCATTCTTCGTGGTCACAAACATTATAAAGGTAGTATGTTTTTTCTTTTCCATCTTTTATACCTTTAAATATACAACCTATATTTGTTTTACCTTTTGTTCTAGGCCCCAAACTTGCAGGGTCTGGTAAAATAGCTTTTAAAAATTGAATAGGTACTATTTCTTTCCCTTCAAAATTGATAGGTTCAATACTTGTCATACCTACATTTTCTAACACTTTAAGATGAGTTAAATATTTTTCAGAAAATGTCATAAAAAATCTTATTCTTTTAATACCTGTTATATTAACAGCTAAAGATTCTAACTCTTCGTGATATAAAAGATACATATCTTTTTCGCCTATTTCTGGGAAATTATATACTCTTTTAATTTCCATAGGCTCAGTTTCTACAAACTTGCCTTCTTCAAAATATCTACCTTTAGATGTAATTTCACGAATATTTATCTCTGGGTTAAAGTTTGTAGCAAAATGATGACCGTGGTCACCTGCATTTGCATCTAAAATATCTATATAATGTATTTCATCAAAATGGTGTTTTAAGGCATAAGCTGAAAATACTCCTGTAACACCTGGGTCAAAACCACTACCTAAAAGAGCAGTTATACCAGCTTTTTCAAATTTTTCTCTATAAGCCCATTGCCATTTATATTCAAATTTAGCAGTATCAAGTGGCTCATAGTTAGCAGTATCAACATAATGTACTTTTGTAGCAAGACAAGCGTCCATTATAGTTAAATCTTGATAAGGTAATGCAAGATTTATAACAACATCTGGCTTAAACTCATTAATTAAAGCAATAATTTCATCAACATTGTCTGCATCAAGCTGAGCTGTTGATATTTTAGTGCGTCCTCCATCAAGCTTTTCTTTTAAAGCATCACATTTAGACTTTGTACGGCTAGCAATACAAATTTCTTCAAAAACGTCTGGATTTTGGCAGCATTTATGAACTGTAACACTAGCAACTCCACCAGCACCAATAATTAAGGCTTTTCCCATTTCTTTTTTATCCTCCAAAATAATTATTTTTATATATAACAATATAAAATTGTTTGTGTAAAATTAATTATACAAAATAAAACTTAATTAATCAAGATTTTTACAAAAATAATTAAAAATTTTTTGTTAAATATATAAATAATAAATATTTTATGTTAAAATATATAAAAAACTAAGGAGAAGCACTATGTTAAAAGGAAAATGTATTGTAATTGGTGTTACTGGTGGTATAGCTTGTTATAAAGTGGCAAATTTAGTTAGTATGCTAAAAAAATCTGGTGCAGATGTAAATGTTATAATGACAAAAAATGCTACTCAATTTATATCTCCTTTAACCTTTGAAACTTTAAGTGGAAATAAATGCGTTGTAGATACCTTTGAAAAAAAGTCTAACTATAATGTAGAGCATATATCTTTAGCAAAAAAAGCTGATATTATAATGGTTGCCCCTGCTACTGCTAATGTTATTGCAAAAATGGCTAATGGAATATCAGATGATATGCTTACTACCACTATATTGGCATCTAAATGTAAAAAAATAATCGCACCTGCTATGAACACAAATATGTATGAAAATAAAATAACTCAAGATAATATAAAAAAATTAAAATATTATGATTTTGAAGTTATAGAACCTGCTGTAGGTCTTTTGGCCTGTAATGATAATGGTATAGGTAAAATGCCAGAGCCTAACATTTTATTTGAATATATATTAAAAGAAATTGCCTTTGAAAAAACTATGTTAGGCAAAAATATATTAATATCTGCTGGTGCTACTTGTGAATATATAGACCCCGTTAGATATATTACAAATCCATCTAGTGGTAAAATGGGATTTGCTCTTGCAAAAGTGTGTATGTTAAAAGGTGCTAATGTTACTTTAGTATGTGGAAAAACAACTGCACCTGCACCTATGTTTACTAATATTATAAATACTATATCGGCAGAAGATATGTTTAATATATTTAAAGATATACATAAAAACTTTGATATAATTTTTATGACTGCTGCAGTATCAGATTTTACCCCTTTAAATGTTCATAAAGAAAAAGTAAAAAAACATATGGTAAATGATAATACCTTGCAATTAAAACAAACTAAAGATATTTTAAAATACTTAGGAGAAAATAAACCTAAAAGTCAAATATTATGTGGTTTTTCTATGGAAACAGAAAATCTCTTAGAAAATTCTAAGCTAAAACTTACTAACAAAAATTTAGATTATATTGTAGCTAACAATTTAAAAGAAGAAGGTGCTGGATTTAATGTAGACACAAATATAGCAACCCTTATATCAAGTGATAATTATATATCCTTTGGAAAATTAACAAAATTTGAGCTTGCCAATAAAATTATAAATACTATAATTAACAATGGAGATAAAAATGATTAGAATATTTAATATAGATGATTTAGATAATCTTATGGATATATGGCTTAATGCCAATGTTAAAACACATAATTTTATAGATGAAAGTTACTGGGTTAACAACTTTGATTATGTAAAAACATTATTGCCAACATCAGAGATTTATGTATATGAAATAAACAATAATATTATTGGATTTATTGGAACTAATAAAAAATATATAGAAGGAATTTTTATTAAAGAAGAATACCAAAATAAAGGTGTTGGAAGTAAACTTCTTAATTATATAAAAAATTTATATGATGAATTATATTTAAGTGTATATAAAAATAATAATAATGCAATAAAATTTTATAAAAACCATAACTTTAGTATTGTAAAAGAGCAATTAGATAAAAATACAAATGAAATAGAATTAGTTATGAAGTATAAAAAGGAGCTTTAAAAGCTCCTTTTTATACTTCATATTAAATAATATATATTTTATAAAATAGCCTTATCTGGTTTAATAATACTTACGATTTTTAAAGCAATTTCAACTGCAAAATAATGAAATTTTAAAAAAATAAATATAAAAGCTATTCCAAATAAAAACCCCGTTACAACCCTTTTAAAATTATTACTTTCATATTTAGTTATAAGCTGTATAAATCCGTCTATTATAAGTGGTAAACTTAATAATATAATATATACCCACCTTAAATTCTTTATTTTAAATGCTACTGGTATAGCAAATATCATTCCTATAAGCTCACCTGTACATCTAGCACAAATAGGAAATTGTTTTCCCTTATAAAAAAATGACCTATCTGCTCTACAATGGCACATAAAAAGTATTTTTAAAAATTTTGATAACTTATTGTACATAACAACACCTTAAAACTACCTCTTTTAAAATAAGCCGAAGATAAAATCTTCAGCTAAAATACATTTATTTAATATTATGCAAAATTTAACATAATACCAACTATTAATAATATATACACTAAATAGAATATAACCCCAGCTCCTATGCTAACTAATGCACCTATGATACATTTTTTAGCGTTTTTAGGTTTTTGGTCTTTCCATACAAAATATAAAATAATACCTGCAACTGGTATACAACAACCTAAAAAGAAATATCCTATATTATCTGTATCTATAGGATTTCCCACTGATGCACCACAATTTTGACAAGTTACACTATTGTCTGGTATATCTTTTCCACAATTTTTACAAAACATAATTATTCCTCCCTAAAATTAATACTTATATTACATTACTTCAAACATAGATAAAATAAAAACTGTAATTATATACAATACCAAAAAAAGTAAATATAATAAAAATCCTTGTATACATTTTTTAGCAGTTAATGGTTTTTGGTCTTTCCACACAAGATATAATACAATACCAGCAATAGGTACACAGCAACCTAAACACATATAACCATTATTACCTGTATCTAAT
The DNA here is from genome assembly GCF_963558545.1 of uncultured Tyzzerella sp. Taxonomy (NCBI): domain Bacteria; kingdom Bacillati; phylum Bacillota; class Clostridia; order Lachnospirales; family Lachnospiraceae; genus Tyzzerella; species uncultured Tyzzerella sp. Next base: position 6,724 of record NZ_CAUWHO010000013.1, read on the forward strand.
GTATCATTACAAAGCACACCACAATTTTGACAAAATTTACTATCATCTTTTACCTCTTTTCCACAATTTTTACAAAACACAAAAATCTCTCCTAAATTTAATTTTTATACATTATACCATTATTTTCTGTTTTTTTCAATAAAAATATTTTTGTATGTAATTTTAGCATTTGATTTTAAATAAAATATAAAGCCATATTAATTAAATATGGCCTATTTTTCATCACTATTTAATAAAGTTTTCATAAAAGATAAATAATACTTAGAGGCATCTTTTTTCCAGTTATCACATATGGTATTAGCATATCTTTTAGATGCAACTTTTAAGCTCAACTCTATAAGTGGTTTTTTGTCTTCATATACAGCACATTTTACTGTATATTCGTTGTTATTTTCTGTAAAATTAGCTACTATATCTAAATCTTTTTTTATTTGATTTTTATTAATAGCCACATATTCATTTATTTTTTGTTTTATAGAATTAGGAATAAGATTCTCAAATAAATTTAATGTTTTATACCCCTTTTTAGATATTGTATAAGTGGTTTTATTGTGTTCTATATTTTTTATAATATACTCACTTTCTGTAAGCTCACTAAGGTATTTGGAAAGTGAAAAATAATCCATATATTCAGAAGCTAAAGCAAACTCTTGTATATAAGATAAAGACATAGGTAAATTTATTTTATGTAACATATACATTATTATAAGCTTACTTTCTGCTAACTGTGAAGAGTTTTTCATCTATAACACCTCTTAAATTTTATATTTACGATTATTATACAATAAAATTTTTATTATGTCGATAATATTTAATAATTATTTATAAAATTTTTTATGTACTAATAGACTATAAAGTATAGTCTATTAGTAAGGAGTTTTTTCTCGTTTTTGTTAAATAGCATTATGAGTAAAGCTTGCTATTTTAGATATTGGTATTTCTGTAACAGACCCAAGCCAGTTATTATATCCATATCCATAACCTTGGTTATAGTTATATCCATAACCAGAACAGCTAGAGCCTAAAGGACAGCTAGGAGCAGCACCTATATTTGTTATTAATTTTACATAATTATCATTTACAGCAACTAACACACCAGTAAATCCATTACCGGAGCATCCACCACTTGTTGTAAATATTGTTACTGTTTGACCAATATATCTTGTTAAACCATCTAATAAGCAATTATCGTTCACTTTAATTCCCCCTTTCAAGCTTCTTAATGTATATTATGGTTTTTATATAATTTTGTTACAGTTATTTAAAATAAATATATTGTATACAACCGTAACCTTTAATTATAATTTACATAATATATTATATAAACAAAAAGGAGGTAAAAAATATGGATAACTGGATGTGCTCTGCAAAAGAAGACCTTTGTAGATATATAGGTCAAACTGTTACTATTTTTACTACAAGTGGTGGTTACTCTGGTAGTGGATTTACTGGTGTTCTAATATCTGTTAGTGACTGCATTGTAAGGTTACTTATTAATGCTGGAGATGCACCATCTTGCCCTTTAGGCTCTAGCTGTTCTGGTTATAGATATAACTATAACCAAAGCTATGGTTGTAGCGGTAATCCTTTAGGAGCTATTGCTATTATACCTACAAACTCTATTGCTGCATTTACTCATAATGCTATTTAATGTTTAAAAATATAATATAAAGCCTGTACAAAACTAAATTTTATACAGGCTTTATATTATATTTTTAAACTTTCTCGTCTGCGGAGTAAAAAATGTGCTATTATGATACATATTATTGTTATTATAGATGTGTATTTTAACCCTTCTATAATATAAGGTAATATAGTATTTAATAAGGATATCATATCTGTTATATTTAATGTATCTATAGATATATTAAATATGTTTTCAAAAAATTTATAATATCTACATATAATTGGATATTGTTCTGGTTTTGATAAAAATACTTCCTTGTTTAAAGATACTATCAAAAATAGAGAAAACATTAAAGATGTCATTCCTAAAAATACATATGCTACCATATTCTTTTTAGTTTTTTCCTTAATATATCTAGGCTCTATATGTTCTATTTGTTTCATAATGTTAATTTCAAAATCTTCAGGTGCTTCTATAATATAGTCTGCATCTAAGGAAAATTCATCTAATATTTGAGTGTAAAGTTCAAAACTTTCTCTACATTCATCACATTGTTCTAAATGTTTTTGTAATAAAAAATTGTCTTCTTCTGAAATATTAGAGTCCATATAATCCATCATAAGTTTATTAACTTTGTTGCAATCCAATATCCTCACCCTCTTTCATTTTTAAAAGTTCTTCTTTTAGTAATCTTCTACCTCTAAAAATACGGTTTTTCACTTTAGATAAAGGCTCATTTATAGTTTCTGCTATCTCCTGATAGCTAAGTCCTTGTTGGTGATATAAAATAATAGGAACTTTATAAATATCTGGTAAATTATTTAATACCTGGTTTAATAGTAATCTTTCCTCTTTTTCTAAGCAATCTTGTTCTGGTGTATTTTCTGATATAAGCTTATATTCTACCTCTTCCATAGGTACTGTTTCATATTTTTTCTTTCTTCTATAATCTATAACGTGATTTGTAGCTATTTTTACAATCCAAGTAGAAAACTTAAAATTTGGAAAATATTTATCTAAATTTTTATATACTTTTATAAAAACTTCTTGTGCCAAATCATTTGCATCATCTTGGTTATTTACCATTTTTAAAACAACAGAATAAACTAAATTTTTTTTTCTAGATATTATTTCTGAAAAGTATTCTTTTTCTCCATTTAAACACTTTTGCACAAGTTCATAATCTGTCAAATCCTTTACATTCATTTTCATCACTCCGTATATATTAAATTAATTATTATTTTAGCATATAACAATTATACGATAATTTTTATTAAAAGTTTACAAAATTTTTCTAATCTTTAAAATATATAGTTTTAGAAATTCTATCATATCCTATAATGGTATTTTTAAATATATTTGTTGCATTTTGTATAAATTCTTGTGGTTGTGTTAAAGCTGGGCTAAAATGTGTAAGCCAAAGCTCGTCTACATTACCATATTTAGCCATAGTTGCTGCTTCGCTAAATATCATATGTTTTTTAGCTATTGCACCTTCTTTTTTTTCTTCTTCTCCATACATCCCTTCACAAACAAATAAATCTGACTTATATATAAAGCTGTGCATTCTTTCTAAAGGCCTACTATCTGTACAATAACATACCTTTATACCTGTCCTATTTTCTCCTAAAACCATATTGGGTTTAAAAATTTTACCATTATGCTCTACCTCATTACCTTTTTGTAGTACGCCCCATAGCTCTCTTGGTATATTAAGGCTTATAGCTTTTTCTGGCAAAAACTTCCCTGTTCTTTTAACCTCTATCTTATAAGAAAAACAAGGTATTTTATGCTCCATAAACATAGCTTGTATATTAAATCCACTTATATTTATTTCTTCACTTATATTATTTTCTTCATCTATGTCAATCTCTATTATATCTACATTAAATGGTAACTCTGGAAAAATTGTAGACAATCCATCATAAGCCCTTTTTGTACCCTTAGGTCCTATTATTAAAAGATTTTCTTCTCTACCAGAATTACCTATGGTAAGTAATAACCCTGGCAACCCTGATATATGGTCTGCGTGTAAGTGTGTAAAACAAATTATATCTATGTTTTTAAATCCCCAACCAAGTAATTTAGCTGTAACTTGTGTACCCTCTCCACAGTCTATAAGTAACATTTTTCCATTTAATCTAAATAACATAGATGTTAAAAACCTATCTGGTAGAGGCATCATACCCCCAACCCCTAATAAACAAACATCTAACATAACATCACCTAAAATCTAATTATAGTAATTTACTATATTATAACAAAATACATAGCTTATATCAATTATTTCTAAAATAATCTTCTAAAAATATCCTTTCTTTTTCTGTTATAATACACTTTTTTAAAAGGTCTGGTCTTTTTTTATACGTTCTAACCAAAGATTGTTGCCTTTTCCATTCTTCTATTTTTTTATGGTTTCCTGATAATAATATTTCTGGAACTTGTTTATCATTAAACACAAAAGGCCTTGTATAGTTTGGATATTCTAATAAATTATCACTAAAACTTTCATTTAAAAAACTTTCTTCTTTTCCTAAAACATTTGGCACTAACCTAGATATGCTATCTATAAGCATCATTGCAGGTAGCTCTCCCCCTGTTAGTATAAAATCTCCTATAGATATTTCATCTGTAACTATTTCCTCTATTACTCTTTCATCTATTCCTTCATAATGCCCACATAAAATTATTAAATCTTTTTCCTTAGATAAACTATGTGCCATTTCTTGATTAAAGGATTTACCTTGAGGTGTCATATATAAAACTTTTGTACCTTGTTTTACTTTATCTTTTATACTTAAATAACTGTTATACACAGGTTCTGGTTTCATAACCATACCAGCACCACCACCATAAGCATAATCGTCTACCTGATTGTGCTTATTATTAGAAAAATCTCTTATATTAATACAATTTATATTTATTATATTATTTTCTATTGCCTTTTTTATAATGCTATGGTTTAAACCATTGTATACCATTTCTGGAAATAACGTTAAAATATAATAATTCATTATCTTAGCCCTTCTAAAAGATGTACTTTCATAGTTTTTTCTTTTACATCAACATTTAAGATACATTGTTTAATAGCTGGTATTAAAATTTGGCTATCATCTTTTTTTACTAAATATACATCGTTAGCACCTGTAAATATAATATCCTCTATTGTTCCTATATTTTCACCTTCATCTGTAAAAACTTCCATACCATATAAATCTCCAATATAATATTCATCTTCTTCACAAGGTATGGCTAAATCTTTTGATATTTTTATTTCTGTATTTTTAATAAGCTCTGCATCATTCATAGTATCTATACCTTTAAATTTTAAAAGTACAAACTGTTTATGAAATCTAGTACTTTCTATTTCATATAAATCCATACCACTACGTTTAGATATATATACTTCTTTTAATTTTTTAAATCTATTTATATCATCAGTTGTAGGCAATACCCTAACTTCACCTTTTATACCCTGTGTATTAACTATTTTACCAATAACAAAATAATCTGACATATCATTTTTCTCCTTAAATATTTATATTTAATTTTATATTAAAAAATATTTATTGTCAATTTTTAATATAAAAAAGGTATAGCTAAGCTATACCTTTTTTATATTATTCAGCGATAGGATGAACAGAAAGTTGTTTTTTATCTCTACCTTTTCTTTCGTATCTAACAATACCATCAACTAAAGCAAAAAGTGTATCGTTACCACCTTTACCAACGTTTACACCAGGGTGAATTTTAGTACCTCTTTGAGTGTAAAGAATGTTACCAGCTTTAACAAATTGTCCGTCAGCACGTTTAGGTCCTAATCTTTTAGATTCAGAATCACGACCGTTTTTAGTAGAACCTACCCCTTTTTTATGAGCAAAGAATTGAAGATTAATTCTAATCATTGTTACACCTCCTTATATTTTAAAGAAATATCTTTAGGATACTCTATCTCAATACCTTTAAGACCAAGCTCCATACTAGATAATAATAAAATAGCTTTTTCACAAATGCTATCTTTATTTATAATACATTTTAAAAATCCACCATTAGTATCGTAATCTAAACTGTATTTAGCATCTGTAAAAGCCTCAAGGCTATTGACAGTATTTAATGCTAAAATAGATACAGCAGAACATACAATATCTCTCCCGTGGTTTTTAATTTCAAAGCCTATTATACTTTCATTATTTTTAAAAAATACAGCTTGTATCATTTTAAAAACCTAATAATTAACCATTAATTTTTTCAATTTTAAGCATTGTAAAAGGTTGTCTATGACCTTTTTTCTTGTGGAAACCTTTTTTAGGTTTGTATTTATAAACGATAACTTTTTTAGCTTTACCATCGCCTATAACAGATGCATTAACAGTTGCACCAGCAACAACAGGAGCTCCAAATTTAACATCATCACCGTTAGCTACAGTTAAAACTTTGTCAAAAGTGTAAGAAGAACCAGCTTCTACCTCTAATTTTTCAACTTTGATAATGTCTCCTTCAGAAACTTTGTATTGTTTTCCACCAGTTTCGATAATTGCGTACATCCGTACACCTCCTTAAAAATAACTCGCCAGATTTGGTGCTAAGCTTAAACCTCTCTGTGCGGCAAACAATAAATATTATAACATTACTACATATTTTTGTCAATATAAAATAACCAAATTTAAAACTAAAAATGTAAAAATTATTATTCATTATATCCATTTTTTGTGTTATAATAAATACACTATGAATTATGTGAGGTAAATATGGATATAATTTTTAATATTGATAAAAATATTATACTAAATATAAATGAGATTATGCCAAACTATCCTATACTAACATCTATTTTTTCTTTCATAACTCATCTTGGAGATGCAGGTTTTATATGGATAATAATTGGTATAATTTTAATATTAAAAAAAAATACAAGAAAAAACGGTATAATAATGCTTGTATCATTGGCTATATGCTCTATTATAGGAAATGGTATTTTAAAAAATTTATTTGAAAGGCAACGTCCTTTTATAGAACTATCTTTACAGCCATTTATATCTGCACCTAGTGGATTTTCTTTTCCGTCTGGACATAGCTTAATATCTTTTGTTGGTGCTACTTGTGTATTTTATACTAACAAAAAATGGGGTATATTATCATATATATTTGCACTTTTAATAGCTTTATCAAGAATTTTGCTAATAGTACATTACCCTTCAGATGTTATTATTGGCTCTTTATTGGGTATAATAATATCAACAGGTGTTATATACATATTTAAAAATTTAAATACATATAAACTTTTTAAATATTATTGTAACAAATAATTGATTTTTACTAAAATATATGCTATAATTAAATTATATGTAATTTTTACCAAGATTTTAAGGAGGATATGATAAATGAATAATATTGAAAATATGGATATTAATAAGTACAAGTTAACATTTTCTGTTAGTGCTGAAAAATTCCAAGAAGGTTTAGATTATTCTTTTAATAAAAACCAAAAACATTTTAATATTAAAGGATTTAGAAAAGGTAAAGTTCCTAGACAAATTATAGAAAAAACTTACGGTGTTGAAGTATTTTATGATGACGCTTTTAACTTTGTTTTACAAGATGCTTATGCTTTAGCTGCAGAAGAAAGCAAATTAGAAATAGTTTCAAGACCTGAAATAGATGTTGTTAGTGCTTCTAAAGAAGAAGGTGTTGTATTTACTGCTATCGTTTATACAAAACCAGAAGTTAAAATATCAGATTACAAAGGTTTAGTATGTGAAAAGCCTAGCTCTACTGTTAATAAAGATGATGTTGAAGAATACCTTAACAGAGAAAGAGAAAAACATTCAAGAATTAATCCTGTTACAGACAGAGCTGTTAAAAGTGGCGATTTAGTAAATATAGACTTTGAAGGCTTTATTGATGGTGTTGCTTTTGAAGGTGGAAAAGGTGAAAAATATGACCTTGAAATAGGCTCTAAAACTTTTATAGACACTTTTGAAGACCAAATCATTGGTAAAAATATTGGTGACGAATTTGATGTTAATGTTACATTCCCAGAAAACTATGGTAAAGAAGAATTAGCTTCTAAACCTGCTGTATTTAAGGTAAAAATTAACGAAATTAACGAAAAAATTCTTCCAGAATTAAACGATGAATTTATCCAAGATACTACAGAGTTTGAATCTTTAAAAGATTACAAAAAAGAAATTAAATCTAAGCTTACAACTATTAAAAAAGAAGAAGCAGACAAAAAAATGAAAGAAGCTGTTTTAGAAGCTTTAATAGAAAAAGTAGAGGTTAATATACCTTCTGCTATGATTGAACTTGAAATAGACCATAAAATTAATGAATTTAGAAATGGCATAGCTGCTCAAGGTTTATCTTTAGAATCTTACTTAAACTATATGGGACAAAGCTTAGAAAATATGAGAGAGGCTTACCGTATAATTTGTGAAAAACAAGTTAAAGGTAGACTAGCTTTAGAAGCCGTAGCAGAAGCAGAAAAAGTTAAAGTTTCTGAAAAAGATATTGATGCAGAATTAACTCGTATAGCAGAAGCTTATCATATTGATAAAGAAAAAATAGAAAGTATCTTTGGAGAAAAAGAAAAAGAAAATATTATTAAAGACTTAAAAACTCAAAAAGCACTTGACTTTTTAGTTAAAAATTCTGTTCAACCAGAAGCTTAATAATACTCAATTTTTTTAATACTTTGTATTAAAAAACAGATATTCCTATATATTTTTATTCTTAAAAATTAATACAAATAACCGTATATAATTTTTACCCTAAAAATATAAGTCATATCTTAATTGTATTTAATAACGTATAAAACAAAAAGGGGTTATTACCTCTTTTTGTTTTATACTATATAAAATAAATCTTTTATAAAAATAAACAAACTTAAAATTTTTGGTTAAAATTATTATTTAAAGCATAATTTACATAATTTGGGATATACTATTCTTTAGGAAATTTTATATATTAAAACTTTAAGGAGGCTTTTTATGAGTTTAGTACCTATGGTTGTTGACCAGACTAATGCTGGTGAACGTTCTTATGATATTTATTCAAGACTTTTAAAAGATAGAATTATATTTTTAGGTGAGGAAGTAAATGACACTACCGCTAGCTTAGTTGTAGCACAGCTTTTATTTTTAGCAGCAGAAGACCCAGATAAAGATATTAGTCTTTATATAAATAGTCCTGGAGGCTCTGTTACTGCTGGCCTTGCTATATACGACACTATGCAATATATAAAACCAGATGTTTCTACTATATGTATAGGCCTTGCTGCTAGTATGGGAGCTTTCTTATTAGCTGGTGGTGCAAAAGGTAAAAGATATGCCCTTCCTAATGCAGAAATTATGATACACCAACCTTTAGGTGGTGCTAGGGGGCAAGCTACTGATATGCAAATACAAGTAGAACAAATATTAAAAATTAAAACTAAATTAAATCAAATGCTTTCTGATAATACAGGACAATCTTTAGAAACTATTAAAAATGATACAGAAAGAGATAACTATATGTCTGCAGAAGAAGCCAAAAATTATGGCCTTATAGATAATGTTATCACAAAACCACAATAGTTAAGGAGTTGAAGTAAATGCCTTCAAAAAACGATGAAAATAAAATCTCTTGCTCGTTTTGTGGCAAATCTCAAGATGATGCTAAAAAATTGGTAGCAGGTCCTAAAAAAATATATATATGTGACGAATGTGTAGACCTTTGTTGTCAAATTATATATGAGGAGTTTCCAGCAGAGCCAATACATTCAGAATTTTCAGACGATTTTAAACTGCCAAAGCCAAAAGAAATAAGAAAATATCTTGATGAATACGTTATAGGGCAAGATGATGCTAAAAAAGCTTTATCTGTGGCAGTTTATAATCATTATAAAAGAATTACATCTAACCCTATAGACTCAGATGTAGAGCTCCAAAAAAGCAATATACTATTAATAGGACCTACTGGTACTGGTAAAACATTACTTGCTCAAACATTAGCTAGGCTTATAGATGTTCCATTTGCTATTGCAGATGCAACAAGCCTTACAGAAGCTGGATATGTTGGAGAAGATGTAGAAAATATCCTTTTAAAAATAATACAAGCAGCAGATTTTGACATTGAAAGAGCTCAAAGAGGTATTATATACATTGATGAGGTAGATAAAATTGCTAGAAAATCTGATAATCCATCTATTACAAGAGATGTTAGTGGAGAAGGTGTACAACAAGCACTCCTTAAAATATTAGAAGGTACTATTGCATCTGTTCCACCTCAAGGTGGTAGAAAACACCCTCATCAAGAGTTTATCCAAATAGATACGTCTAATATATTATTTATATGTGGTGGTGCTTTTAGTGGGCTAGAAAAAGTTATCCAAAAAAGAACTAAAAATAAAGTTATAGGTTTTGGTGCTGAAGTTCAGTCTAAACAAGATTTAATATCTGGACAAATATTAAAAGATGTTGTACCTCAAGATTTACACAAATTTGGTCTTATACCAGAGCTTATAGGACGTATGCCTGTTGTTGTTACTTTAGATAATTTAGATGAAGACTCTTTAGTATCTATCTTAACAGAACCTAAAAATTCTCTTATAAAACAATATGAATATTTGTTTAAACTAGATAATGTAGTTTTAGAATTTGAAGAATCTGCTATAAGAGCTATTGCTAAAAAAGCTATATCCCAAGAAACAGGTGCTCGTGGTCTTCGTGCAATAGTAGAAAGTTTTATGACTGACATTATGTATGATATTCCTTCGGATTCAAGTATCGAAAAATGTATAATAACAGAAAAAGTTGTGGAAAAAGAAGAAAAACCAACTTTTATATATAAAGATAATCAAGAATTAGCTTAAATAAATGATTATATATTATTGTCTGCATTCTATATATTAAAATTTATTACTCATAATAAAAATTATAAAAGGTGTATACTCATTTTTGTATACACCTTAAAATATATTATTCAAAAGTTGCAATAATGTCTTCTCCAGCTTTTACGTCCAATCCTGTTTTAAAACTTACATTTTTAGCTTCTCCTTCATCTGTTATAACTAACATACTTGTTGTAAGATATCCTTTTTCTTTAATTTTTTCTATATCAAAAGTAATAAGAGTTTGCCCTGCGTGTACTTTATCACCCATTTCTACTAAGCACTCAAAGCCTTCACCTTTCATATTTACAGTATCAATACCTATATGAAGAATTATTTCCATACCATTATCAAGCCTTAAAGCACAAGCGTGCTTAGAATCTTTCATTATTAATGCTATTTCTCCATCTGCTGGAGCTACAACCTTGTTACCTGTTGGTATAATTCCTATACCATCTCCCATACTTTTACTAGCAAAAGCCTCATCTTCCACTTCAGAAATAGGTATTACTTTACCAGTTAAAAACGCTTTTAGCTCTTTATTTTTATTTTTCTTTAAAAATGAAAACATATTTATACCTCCACATTACTTAAATATATTATTTTTCTAAAAAATCCATAATACTTTCAACCGTTGTTTTAGATAAAACTTCATTAGCATAATTTTTGGCATCAGTAAAAGAAGTTTCTAAAATATGCTTTTTAACTTTATTTATCTCAGATGCGGACATAGAAAATTCATCTAATCCTAAACCTAATAGTATTTTAGCTGCTTTTTCATCACTTGCAAATTCTCCACACATACCAACTTTAATATTTTCTTTATGCCCAGCATCAATAACTTTCTTTATACTTTGTAAAACAACAGGGTGAAAAGAATTGTACATATTGGATATTTTTTTATTCCCTCTATCTACTACAAGCATATATTGGGTTAAATCATTAGTACCAATACTAAAGAAATCTACATATTTAGCAAATTCATCTGCTAATATAACAGATGCTGGAGTTTCTATCATAATACCAACTTCAATCTTTTCATCAAATTTAATATTTTCATCTCTAAGCTCTTGTTTACATTGTTCTAAAAGTTTATTAGCCTCTATAATTTCTTCTATGGAAATAATCATAGGGTACATTATTCTTATATATCCAAATGCACTAGCTCTTAATATGGCCTTTAACTGTGCTTTAAACACATCTTTAAGCTCTAAAGATATACGGATAGCTCTCCAACCTAAAAATGGATTTTCTTCAAAATCAAATTTATAGTATGGTAAAGACTTATCTCCACCTATATCTAAAGTACGTATAGTAACTTCTTTATCTTTGCACAATAATGCTGCTTGCTTGTATACTTTAAATTGCTCCTCCTCCGTAGGAAAATGAGTACTCTCCATATATAAGCATTCACTTCTAAAAAGCCCTATTCCATCTATATTATGCTTAACAGCCATTTCTATATCTAGTATATTGCCTACATTAGCACATAATTGCACTTCTCTACCATCTTTTGTAATAGCTTTTAAATTTTCAAGCTTTTTAAGCATTTCTTCTTGTTTATTAAAATTTTCTTGAAGATTTTTATATTCTTCAAGCTCATTAACTTCTGGATTTATAATGATATTTCCTTTGTATGCATCCATAACTATAATATCATTATCTACTACGGATTCTATTATACCATTAACACCTACTAAGGCCGGAAGACTTAAATTTCTTGCTATAATTGATAAATGGCTTGTAACACCTCCAAGCTCTGTAATAACCCCTTTAACTAAGCTAAGGTCTATTAAAGCTGTATCAGAAGGCGTCAAATCTTCTGCTATTAATACCACTTCTTCTTTAATATTTTCAAAAGGATTTACATTAATTCCTTTTAACTTAGACATAATCCTACTACCAACATCTTTAACATCAGTAGCCCTTTCTTTCATATATTCATCGTCCATCATTCTAAATACATTAGATATTTCTTCTATGGAATTAGCAACAGCTACCTGTACATTTTGCATTTCATCACTTATTCTGCTAATAACAGCATCATATAATGTAATATCCTCTACAATCATATTATGCCCTTGAAATATTTCAGAATCTTTAGCCAAATTTTCTATTTCTTGTTTAGCTTCCTTTAAAGCCTCTTTAAACTTATTAATTTCCTCATCTTTGCTTGTTATTGCATAATTTTCTGGTGTTAAATCTGCCTTTTGTATAACATAGGCTTTTCCTATAACAATACCTTTAGAAGACGTTTTTTCAACAAATAGTTTTTTTGACATAATAAACACCTCTTATTCGCCTAAACCGTTTTCGATAGCCTCAATTAATATATTTAAATCTTTTGATTCATTATCTCCATCACATTGGATAGTAATTTCGTCTCCACATTTTATGCCTGCTGCCATAATATTTAATACACTTTTAGCATTTACATTTTTTTCATTATAAATAATTTTTACACTTGATGTACATTGGTTAGCTAACTTAGCAAATTCACCTGCTGGTCGCATATGTAAGCCTGCTTCATTTTTTATAGTAACATTTTTTTCTACCATAGTTTTAAGTCCCCTTCTATTTTATTAATACAATATATTATTTTTTACAAATTTTTAAATATTATTCTATACAAGTTTATAACATTATTTAATAATACTTAGTTTTAGTATAATTAAACATAAATATTAATATGTTTATAAAAAAAGTATATTCCTATTTTAAAAAAATGTCAACTATTTTACATTTTTACATAATAAAAAGGTTATTTATTACAATTATATAAATAACCTTTTGTATATTTTTTATAATTTTTAAAATTTATTTATTTTATGCAATTTTACAATATACATCATTTTTCTTTACCTTTTATCTTTTTTATATTCCCACCAAGGATACAAATTATCTTTATCTACTATATAACTTTTTTTAGCAATCTCTGCTAATGGCTCATCTGAAAAAGAGTCGGAATAAAATTCTTTTATTATAGTTTTTGGAATTTCTTTGTTAAGCCTTATAACTTTTTCTTTTCCGTAACAGTTAAGCCCTGTATATTTGCCTGTTTTTTTATCTACCTTAGATGCTATAAGATGTTTTATACCTATCCTTTTACATATTGGCATTAACAAAAATTCTGGAGATGCAGATATTATAATATCCGTATCTTCCTGTTTTTCATAGTACCATTTTTTTATACCTTTTATATTTGTATCCCAAAATTTTTCTACTTCTTTATCAATATCTTTTACAATATTAAAACAACTATAAAACTTTTCTTTAAATCTTGTTTTTTCCATAAACCCTAAAGAGAAAGGTATAAAGTAAAAAAGTTGCTTAGGTAGATATATTGCTATTTTAGGTTGATTTTTTAATAAATATAAATAAAATTTTTGTGTACTATCTCCATCAAAAATAGTCTTATCAAAATCATAAACATTTACTTCCATATTATTAATTAACTACTAAAGATTTTAGTTGTTCTCCCTCTAAATTTTTTATAACAAACTCTTTATCTTCATATATCATATAGCTATTTTCCTGTTCTTCTTTTGGTAAAGATATAGACCCAGGATTTATATAAGTACCTTTTTCAAGTTTTTCTATTGTATTGATATGAGTATGTCCGTGTATTAATATATCTTTATCTTCTATATTAGGCATATTGTCTTTATTATATAAATGTCCGTGTGTTAAAAATAAATTAATTCCGTCTACATTTAAAATATTGTAATCTGACATAATAGGAAAATCTAAAACCATTTGGTCAACTTCAGAATCACAGTTTCCTCTAACACAAATAATTTTTTCTTTTAATATATTTAAAGTTTCAAAAACTTTTTTAGGGTCATAATCTTTAGGTAATGGATTTCTTGGCCCGTGGTAAAGTATATCCCCCAATAAAACTATTTTATCAGGATTTTCTTTTTGTATAATCTCTTTTAAAATATTACAATAAAACATAGAACCGTGTAAATCTGATGCAAATAAAATTTTCAATTTATATACCCTCTTTCATTTTCAATATAATTAATAAAAAATTAAAATTATTATTGTTAATTATTAACAAAATTAAATTTAGCTCGAACATTTGTTTGCTTTATTCGAACATTTGTGCTATTATATTATCATAAATAACAAATTATTACTTATTAGGAGGTTATTATATGAGTTTACATATAAAATTTTTAATAGGACTTACTATTGGCTGTATTGGATTTTTATTTTCTTTTATTATATGTGCTGTTTTATCTTGTCCTACTAATATTATGATTTTACCTTGTGGTAGTTTTTTAATAATTATTGTTAGCTGTTTTATAGGGTTTTATGTATCATATAATAACCTTACTTTTAAATTTACTCCATTATATAACAAAAATAAATTACATTCAACAAGTATTTTTATAAAATTAGGCTTTTGATTATATATAATAACCAAAAGCCTGATTTTAACTAAATATTTTTTTTATGTATAGGTTAGCTATGTCCAAATCTATTGGTTCATCTATATCTAAGGAATGATATTTATCCATTACATACCCATATTTACTATCCTTTAAATATCTATCTATTCTTATATCTTTAACATAATTTATATATATAGCCCCATTTAAAAGATAGTATTTATCCATTTCTTGTCTTAAGCTTAAATTTGTTTCTATTAATGGAGTAATTGCATTATACTTATCCATATTCCTTATTAATGTAGGGTTTTTATCTGTTTCACATACAGATAAAATACTTGGCAAATTATTATTTATAAGCATTTCTAAAGCTTCATCTATGTGATGCTCATTTCTAAATGGTGAAGTTGGTTGTAATAATATAAGTATATCATATTCTTTGCCTAATTTTTTTAGCTCATCTATAGTATAAATTATAGATGTTATTACATTAGAGTTATCTTCTGCTAGCTCTTTAGGCCTAAAAAATGGTACTTCTGCACCATATTCTTTAGCAACATTAGCTATTTTTTCTCCATCTGTACTTACTATAACACTATCTATATATTTACTATTTTTAGCAGCCTCTATTGTATAAGATATTAAAGGCTTTCCATTTAAATCTATTATATTTTTATCTTTTATCCCTTTACTGCCTGCCCTTGCTGGTATAAAAGCCAAAACTTTCTTATTATCTATCATAATATCACCTAAAATTTAATATCATAAAATTTTTTCATATTATCATTATTATTTTTTAAAAATTGTTTTATATAATATATTATATTTTTACAAGTATTGTCCTTTTCATAAGGATTATTATATCTTTTAATTTCCTCTTTAAAGCTTTTGCTTAAAGCTTTTTTTATAGACATTTCTATATTATTTTTTTCATAATCACAATTTATAACACTATGAGAACATATCCTTCCTTTTTGTCTATTGCCTATATTTACTGTAGGTATTTTAAACGTGGGAACTTCTATTATCCCACTAGATGAATTACCTACAACAGCATCTACAAATTGCAATGCACTAAAATAATTTAACTGACCCATTGTATCAAAAGCTATTGTATTTTTATTTTTACTTACATATTCATCTATCATATTATTTATAATTCTACCGTCTGTATCTGCATTAGCTTTAGTAAAAATAACATTTATATCTTTTATACTATCTATAGCATCTAAAATATTTTTAAACTGTTCTTTAGAAGATTTATTTTCTAAAGTTACAGGATGAAATGTTAAAATTACCGTATTATTTTTTATTTTAAAATTAATTCTTTTTTCTAATTGCTCTTTATTTAAAAGATTTAATTTTTTTATATTTTCTGTTCCTATAGCACCTACATTAAATACAGTTTCTGGTTGTTCTCCTAACTGTATAACTCTATTTTTATACTCTTCTGTACTTGTAAAATGTATATGGCTCATTTTTGTTATACAATGTCTTATGCTATCATCTATAGCACCTTCTGTTATTTCTCCACCGTGTAAATGTGCTATTTTTATATTACATACCATAGCACATATACATACTGCAAAAATTTCATATCTATCACCTAAAACTACTATTAAATCTGGTTTTAGTCTTTCAAAAACTTCGCCAAAACTTATTATAGATAAACCTATAGACTTGTTTATTCCTATTTTTGTATCAGAGCTTAAAAGCATCTCTACTTTTTCATCTATTATAAATCCGTCATCTTCTATTGTTTTATATGTAAGTCCAAACTCTGTTGATAAATGAGAACCTGTTACAACTATTTGCAAGATAAAATCTTTATCATCTTTTATCCCTTTAATAATAGGCTTTAATAGTCCATATTCAGCTCTAGAACCTGTTACTATGCATATTTTTTTCATTATAGCTCAATCCTTTCATCTGCTACAAAATCTCTCTTAGCAACTTGTCCTAAAACTTCATACCATTTCATAGGAGATATGCCATCTCCAGGTCTTTTTATTGCTAAATTTTCATTAGTAAATACTTCACCTTTACATATATTACTTTTTGCAACTATACTTTTCCTAGCTATAACTATATTTTTCTTTTCAGACTTAGAAGGGACTTTTATACCGTTACCTAATGCTTTTTCTATATTTCTAATACTGGTAACCATTTGTTTTAATTCTCTTGGCTCTAAACTTGCTTTATGGTCTGGTCCATCTAAGTTTTTATCTAATGTAAAATGCTTTTCTATAACAGTAGCTCCTAGTGCTACTGCTGATATAGAAACCTCTATACCATCTGTATGGTCAGAATAGCCTATTGGTAAATTTAACTCTTTTTCTAATGTTTTTATTGCTAGTAAATTAACATCTTCCATAGGTGTTGGGTATTCTGTATTACAATGTAATACAGTAATATTTTTATCGCCATATTTATTAAGTACACTTATAGCATCTTTAATTTCATCTAAATTACTCATACCAGTAGATATTATTATATTTTTATATAATTTACCTATTTCTTCTAAATAAGGTAAATTTGTTATTTCACCTGATGGTATTTTTACAGTATCTATCCCTAAAGATAATAATAAACTTGCACTTTCTATGTCAAATGGAGATGATAAAAACATTATGCCTTCATTATCACATATTTCTTTTAAATAGATGTGGTCTTCTTCTGTTAGTTCTAGCCTTTTTATCATATCGTGTTGACTTTCTTGTTTTTCAGTATTTTTAATTTGATAATCTGCCTTTTTAGCATCTTTAGATACAAGTTTATCGGCTTTAAAAGATTGAAATTTTACAGCATCAACACCTGCTTTTTTTGCCTCTAAAATCATTTTTTTGGCAAGTTCTAAATCTCCATTATGATTTACACCTATTTCTGCAATTATAAATACACTCATTATTTAACAACTCCATAACATTTACTATTTTCTAATACATTTTTAATAACAGTACTACCAGCACCTATAATACTATTTTTATTTATTTCTATACCGTGTATTACAGTAGAATTAGCACCTATAAACACATTTTCTTTTATATTTACATTACCACATAAAATAGTACCAATAGATATATGGGAAAATCTACCAACATAGCTTTCGTGCTCCACTATAGCACCTGTGTTTATTATAGCCATATTATCAATTTCTACATCAGAATTTAAAATAGCTCTTTTACCAACAAATATACCCTCCCCTAATTTAACATTACTAGCTAAAATAGCTGTTTTATCAATTATGTTTGGTATATTAAATCCTATTTTTTTTATTTTTTTATAAATGATATTTCTAATATTATTATTTCCTATAAATCCAATACAAATAAATACATTTCTTATACCTTTATTATAAAAATATTGCAAATCATCATCTGTTCCTATAACTTTATATCCTTTATATGATTGCCCCATTTTTTCTTTTATATCAATAATACCATATATTTTATAAGTACCAACATTTTCTATACTATCAATAATACTTTTACAATGCCCTCCAAAGCCTATTAATAAAATATCTTCCATATTATATTTCTAGCCTTTCCTTCATTTTTTCCATCTCATCAAATTGTCCCATATCAAACCAACATTCTTCTTTTAATACATAAGTACCTATATTTTTACCGTCTGATATACATCTTTCTATTATATCTGTAATGTGTATAAAAGTATCTTTTGGTATATATTGCAAAAATTCTGGCTCTATAATATATATTCCTGTATTAATAATAAAAGAAAATTTTGGCTTTTCTCTCATTTTTAATATATTACCATTATCATCTATATCTATAACACCATAGGATAAATTTTGATTTTTTTCTATACAAATAACAGTTGCTATATTTCCCATTTTTTTATGCTTTTCTAAAATTTTAGAGTAGTCATAATCTATCAATACATCACAATTAGTTAAAAATACTGTTTCTTTTATTTTATCTTTGATAAGATATAAGCCTCCACCAGTACCTAAAAAAATTTCTTCATCTATAAAATTTATTTTTTTATTTATTTCAGAAAAATAGGTTTTTATAAAGTTCTTTTTATAGTTTACTATCATATGAAAATCATTACAACCATATTTTTCAAAACTATCTATTATATGTTCTGTAATAGTTTTTTCACCTATAGGCATTAAAGGTTTTGGTAGTATATTAGTGTATGGCTTTAGTCGTGTTCCCTTACCTCCAGCCATTATTACAACTGGTATATTTATACTATTATTTAAAAACTTTTTATTTTTTTTTAAAAATTTAATGTTAATTATTATATCATCTCTATTTAAAATAGGCAAACTAATAATATCATTTTCTTCCATATATTTTTTATAATTTATATTTTCATCATTATATATATAATATGGATTGTAATTTCCAATAGTCTTTATAATATTATCTAAATTACCATTATTTATAATATATCTTCTTATGTCACCATCTGTAACACTTGCTAATAATTTATTATTATTGCATATAAAAACTATACCCTTTGAATTTTCATCTATTTTTTTTAAAACATTTAAAATAGTTTCTTCTTCTGACACAATATAACTACTTAAATCCATATTAGCACCTCAGCTATTTTCTATTTCTTTTATCTTTTTACATACATATAAAACATCTTCACAAAGTAAATTAGAACTACAAGGTATATTTAAAACTTTATCATAATAATAAGTAGCTTTTTCTATTTTATAGCACTGACAATCTTTATAAGGCTCTAATGTATGTATAAGCTTCCAAATAGGTCTTGTTTGAATTTTATTTTTTTGTAATTCTTTAATTAATAAATCTCTCTTATCTGTCAAATATGAATAAAACCAATAGTTTGACCTACATTTTTTATTAAACTGTAAAAGATTTATTTTATTTTCATTATATAGGTTATAATTTTTCTTTTTAATATCTATAAATTCTTCCAATCTTTCTAATTGAGCAAGACCTACTGCTGCCTGTAAGTTTGTCATTCTATAATTATAACCTATCTCATTATGCACAAAATATACTTCATCATCTTTTGCTTGTGTTGATAAATATTTTATTTTACTTGCAATATCCTCATTATTACAAACAACCATACCACCACCACCAGTAGTAATAATTTTATTTCCATTAAAAGAATATATCCCTACATCTCCTATTGTACCTGCATACTTGCCTTTATATACCCCATCTTCATAAAATGTACCAAGACTTTCTGTTGCATCTTCTATAACTTTTAAATTATACTTTTTACATATTTCCATAATATCTTCCATATTTGCCATATTACCAAAAATATGTACTACTATTATAGCTTTTATATGCTTATTTGTTTTTTTATTTATTAATTTATTATTTACAAAAATACATTCTTTTTCACAAAATTCTTGTAACTTTCTGGCATCTAAACAAAGACTATCGTCACAATCCATAAATATAGGTTCTGCTCCTACATATTTTATAGGATTTACTGCTGCAATAAATGTAAGTGTTGGGACTATAACCTCATTATTACTATTAATATTAAGAGTTAATAATGCTAAATGTATACCTGATGTACCACTTTGACAAGCAACAGCATAATTAGAGTTTGTATATTTTTTTACATTATTTTCAAAATCTACAATAAAACTTCCTGCTGTGGAAACCCATTCATCTTTTAAGGCTTTTTCTACATATTTTATTTCATTACCTTTTATATTTGGTACAGATAATGGTATCATTTTATTCATAATATCCCTCCTAATAAAACCATAATTTAATTTTTATTTCCATAAAGGATTTTTTAAAACCCATTCTCCAAAACTGTTTTTTTCAAATAAATCTCTATCATAAAATTTATCTATTATATTCCAAAATTCACTTTCTCTATACCCTGTAAATTGACAAAAATCTCTAACACAATTTACATCTAATAAATGGTCTCTTTTTTTAACTATATCTATAGCTTCTTCTCTTGTTAGCATACCATATCTAATATACCTAGATGTATAGTCTGTTGCACATCCATGTCCAAATTTAGGGTATTTTAACCAAGCATGAACAAGGTAGCCAACACTATCTACTTGGTCATAGTTTTCAGCATTCATACTTCTATTCCACTCGTGTGTCAAATCGTGGAATCCTCTATTTTTAGCAAATATATAGTTAGAATGACTATTCCATTTAATAAAATAACTTAAATAAATAGGGTCCAACTTATCTAATTCTTCTTTCGTTGGTGCTATTGTTAAATATAAATCTTTTTCTGTTATACCCAATTTCTCATCTACTAATTCTTCCATAGGTATATCTGAAGCAACACCATTTTTAAGTATTTCCCTTGCAGAATAAACCTCTTTTTCATCTTGTCCACCATATTCAAAACTTACATTTTCTCCATAAACTAATAATGGTGTATTAAATTTTAAAGACATATGCAAAGGATAAGTATATATTAATCTATCTAAAAACCAAGTTGGTTTCCCATATTTTTCAAATGTTTTTCTCATTAAAGCTTTTTGTAATTTTATATTAGGTTTGATACTAATTATGTTACAACCAAATTCTTCTGATATATTTTTTAAGTTATGAGCACCTGCTTTTGTAGCAGTAAAATTATCTTCTACTGTAAATAATATAGGGTTCATTCCTAATTTTTCTTTCATAATATGAACTTGGAAATGACTATCTTTACCACCCGATACTGCTATAGCACAGTCAAATCCATTTTTCCCATTCATTCCTCTATATTTGTCACATAACTTTTCAAGCTCTTTAAATCTTTCATCATAATCTATATTATCCCTATTATCATAATTAACACAGGCACTACATATCCCTTCGCTATTGAAACTTATACCTGGTCTTGTATTTGGCATAACACATTTCTTACAGTATTTAATATTTTTCATTTTATTCCTCCTGTATGTTATAATTATAAGCTTATATATTATAAATATCTGTTTTATATTTTGATATATTATTTCTTATCCAATCTATAGTTTCTCTTATACCTTCTTCAAAAGTATATTGTGGTTCCCAGTCAGTTAATTTTTTTATTTTATTATTAGCACCTAATAGTCTATTAACCTCACTTTTTTCGGGTCTTAATCTTTGTTCATCACATACAATTTTGGCTTTAGGGTTAATTTGAGATATAATCTCATTTGCAAGTTCACCTATAGATATTTCCTTATTAGTAGCAATATTTATCTCTTCACCGATAGTTTTATTAGATTTTGCTATTTCATAAAATCCTCTAACAGTATCTTTTACATAATTAAAATCCCTAGTAGGAGTTAAACTTCCTAATTGAATTTCTTGTTTACCATCTAAAAGTTGTGTAATAATTGTAGGTATAACAGCCCTTGCAGACTGTCTAGGACCATAAGTATTAAAAGGTCTAACTATGGAAATAGGCATATTAAAGCTTCTGTAAAAGCTTTCTGCAAGTCTATCTGCACCTATCTTTGTCGCAGAATATGGTGACTGCCCTTGGTATGGATGATTTTCATCTATAGGTACATACCTTGCTGTTCCATATACTTCAGATGTGGATGTTATTAATACTTTAGATGTATCAAAATCTCTACAAGCTTGCAAAACATTTAATGTCCCTTTAATATTTGTATCAACGTAAGAATCTGGAGAATGATAACTAAAAGGAATAGCTATTAAAGCTGCTAAATGAAAAACCTCATCCATACCTTTGATAGCCTCCTTAACACCATTAGGGTCTCTTATATCACCAGAAAATATTTCTATTTGATTTAACTTTTGTTTCTCTAAAGTATCAAGCCAACCCCAACTATTAAATGAATTATAATATGTAAATGCTTTTACATCATATCCTCTTTCTAATAAATATTCTACAAGATGACTACCTATAAATCCATCTGCTCCTGTAACAAGCGCTCTCATAAATCATAATCTCCTTCTTAAATAATAAATTACCTATATTCTAACAGATTTTCTTAATTTTTTAAACTATTAAAATATAGGCAATTTCTAAATTATATTAACTTTTACTAGCTCTAGCTATTTTCATAGCTTCTTTCCAAGTATCTCTAAAAGATCTTAAATGTTCTAAAACTTCATTTAATATTTCTATATCTTTTTTCATATTAGCTTCTGTAAGCCTTCTATATATATAATCATATGCTGCATATAATTCATGAGAAATATCATAATCCATATTTAATGTTACCTGAAACTCTCTAATTATATTCTTTACTTTTTGTATAGAATTATTAGCTATTTCATAATCTTTTTTTTCTATCGCTATAACAGCTTGATTAGCAAATTTAACAGCTCCATTATAAAGCATTAAAGTTAACTCTTCTGGTGTTGCTGTATTAATTGAATTTTCTTTAATTTTTGCATATGGATTATTATGCACTAAAATCACTCCTAATCTTAACTTTTTTCATCTATTAATAATCCTGCCATCTCCATAATTTTAGCTGCTAAGTCTAAGCTTTTTTCTGAAGGGATTTCTTTAATAACTTCTCCTGTTTCAGAATCCTTAATTTTAACAGTAACTCTGTTTGTTTTTTCATGTATATCATAAGAAAATTCTTTATTTGCTAATTTATACTTATTATTAACTTCTGTTACAAGTTTATCTAATGTTTCCTTACTTACAGAGTCTTCTTTTATAGCAGGGCTATTTTTTTCTATCTCTTTATTTGAATGTATATTATTAACTACATATTCACTTTTAATTTTTTCTTTATTGCTTAAACTTGGTTTTTCAATGTCTACGTTTGAAATATTAGAAAATTTAGTATTAATTTCCATGTTAATAACCTCCATGTTACCTAGAGCTATCGAATAAGTTCCCTTCAACTGTATTTTCATATGTACCTAAGTAACTTTTATTAAACTTAGATAATTCATTTACAGATTTAATTTTTCTTTTTAATAAATTAGAGATAGCATCTATTATTTCTTTATTTATTTTATCAAATTTAATTACTTCATTTATAATAAAATTATTTTCATCAATAATATTTTTAATATCATTATTTTCAATATTATAATTTTGTATAAAATCTTTTATTTTATTTTCTATATTATAAAGTTTATTAAATAATTTATCTCTATCTTCAATATAAGTATATATTTTATCAACTTCATCTTCAGAAATTTTAAATTCTTTATTTTTAGTATAATTAAGTATGTCTTTTAGAATACTATTTTTTTCAATTAATAGTTTTAAATATTCACTTTCTATCATATTTAACCCTTAATCCTTTAATTAATTAAATGAACTTAATAAAATTCCCATTTGAGTATTTTGTTGATTCATAGACTGCTCCATTTTAGCAAATAAATTATAATAATAATTTTCTTTATCATAGAGTCTTTGTCTTTCTTCTGCAAGTTTTTTAGCTATTTCTTCAATTTCTTTAGTTAAGTCATTGTTTACACCTGATATAGTACCTTCTATACCAGCTTTTTGAGTTAAATATCCTTTAACTCCAATAGCATCATCTATACTTTTATTAATTTTAGAAGCTATTCCATTTTCTGATGTAAATAATTGTTTTACATCTCCACTACGCTCTCTTAAAGCTTGTTTAAGCTTTTCCTCATCTATTTCAAGTTTACCACCAGAATTATAATCCTGACTAGTAGTTATTCCTATTTCATATAAAGAAATATTTTTACCACCAATATCTATAGATTTGTAAACATTATCTCTCATACTTCTTAAAAATTTATCTAAATGCTCAGATCTGTATAAAAATCCTTTTTTAGCTTGTTCTTCATATTTTTTTATTTCATCTTCAGTTAAGCCTTTTTTCTCCTCATCAGTCATAGGCTCATAATAACTATATTTATCAGATTTAGGTCTATTTTCTCTAACAGCTTTATTAAACGTATCTATAAGTTTATTATAATCATTTACAAAATCTTTTATTTTGTTAAATGTAGAATCTACATCAATATTAGATGAGATATTAACACTTCCTTTACTATTAATAGTAAAGCTTATACCATTCATCTCAATGTCATTAGAACTACTTGTAGCTTTTATGCCATCTACTTCAACTTCTGCATCTTGCCCTTCAACATGTACTGCATTTCTACTTTTATCGTCAAGGTCTACACCAAAATACTTTTTAAAAATTTCTTTAGTTTTTACATCTTGTATATCTATGTTACTATTATTCCCACTTTCCAAAGCTTCTAAAGTAAACCTTTTTGTTAACTCATTAAATCCAAGCTCAATACCTGCTCCGCTAGAGTTTACTTTATTTATTAAAGTCCTAATAGTATCATCTTTAGTTATTTTTATCTCTTTATTATCTTTACCAAATTTTAATGTTATTTCATTAGAATTACTAAATTCCCCATCAAAAGCATTAAATATATCAGTTAACTTAGAATCTAGCTTTATATCAACGCCTGGTTTAGCATTAATTTCATTACCTGTAATACTTTCTGCCTCTGCTTTTTTTATAATTTCTATATTATAATTTCCATTTTGGTTAGCATTTTTTATAGTTATAGCATTACTTACTTGGCCTGTAATTTTATCTATTACACTTGTTGTACTATTATTCCAAAATGCATCATATCCAATGTTATTAGATACATTAGTTCCTAACCATTTATTTTTAAAATCTTGAGTAGCAGAAATTATATTTCTATATGCCTCTTGCTCCCAACCTACTTTTATCTTATCTTTTTCTAGCCTAATCTTTTTAGCACTTTCTGCCTGCATTAACTTTTCTACCATACCTTCTGTGTCAAATCCTGATAACCCTGTTACACGATTTATATTTGATGTATACATTATAATACCTCCTTAAAAATTATATTTATATATTATATCGTCATTTTAAAATAATATATTTATGAATTTTTCAAAATTTCATTTAAATCTTCTATCTTTTCAATTATTTCATATTCTAATATATCTGCTATTAAATTAAAATCTTGATTTTCCATACCATCTAAAATTTCAGAAATATTTTCTTTTAAGTCCTCAATTGATATATTAACATTTTCTATATTCATTAAATTTAGACCATTAATACAATATGTTAATCCTTCTAATAAATCTGGTAAATCATTTAAATCACTATTTGTTCTAATAGTATTTATTACTTCTTCAATTCTTTCACTAACTTTTTTAATGTATTCTTTTATATCATTTAAAAGTTGTTTTTTATCTATATTTTCCATTATATACTCCTTTAATTTTCATATCCCATTTCTTCTTTTATAATTTTAATTAAATTTCCTAAAACTTCATCTATAGTAGTATATATTTTTTCATTCATTAAAGCAAAATTAATATTTTCATCTTCAACTTCGTCTATAACATAATATTCTGTAATATCTGTTATGTATGGTTCTATTAAAGATACCATAATTTTATTTCCCCTTATTTTCTCATCTATTTCATCTAATCTTTTTATAAGATTATTATTTTTATTAAAACCTGATATAGGATATTTAACATTATTCAATATTTTTTTTACTAATTCAACAGATTCTTTTGTAAATTCTTTTATTTCACATAAATCATAATAAACTTCCCTAACTTTTTTAAAGGCTTCTTCTTTATCATTGCAAATAATATTGCTTTCTTTAAACTTATTATTTATTATTTTTTGTATATCGCAATATTTATCTTTACAATAAATATCTATACATTCTCTTAAAGTTCTCGTTTCTACACCTGGTATTTTAAGTCCGCCTTCACTAGCTTGTATTATTCTTACATTTTGAGGTAAATCTTTTGCATAATTTTCAAAAATTTCTCTGAAATACATAAAAGGTTCATTAGAGTATACAGTATTACCATACATATCTTCTACTGGCATATTATAATGATGGTATTCTTTATAATCATACAAATTCTTATCATGTACACTTCCTTTTGCATGTATATTATCTTTTGTCCATGAAAAGTCTTGTCCTATTAGTATTATTTGTGATGCACCAAAATATGTTGCAACTGTAGTACAAAAATATGTTACAGTAGGTCCTACAGATACACCATCTTCCTCTATATCCTTTAATACAAACTTTAAAAATTCATTTAAAGTTATGGATAAAATTTTATTAGAGTTATGCTTTTTTAAAAGTTCATTATTACAATATTTTGTATATATTAATGGTATATTAGCTTCAAAATCTGTTATCCCATATTGCAAACTATCAATAGTAGCTATAAAATCTGGAACTATTCCCTCTTTTTCTAAAACCTTAGCAGCAGAAAATACACTTATTATACAAACTTTCCCTTTTAGTTCTTTAAGTAAATGTATATTTTTATTAAGAGAAGGTCCAGCTCCAACTACAATTATAGGTTTATCTTTAAACATATTTTCAAAATCAAATAATTTATAAGAATTTAAAAAATAACTAAAATTAGAAAAAGTACTCTTTAACCAGATATATTTATATGCATGCCTTGTATGAAAGTTCATTTTTATATTTCTTAAAACTTCTTTTATTTTTTTAGCAAATTCTTTATAGGTGTCAAAATATATTTCTTTATAAAGGAATACACTTTCAATTCTATAATCACAGTTATCTAAATTTACCAAACTAAACATACTATCTATACTAAATGCTATAGAAATATCTTTATTACCTAAAATATGACACATATCAATATTTTTCATAGCAATATCAAAAATTTCTTTATCAGGTTCAAATACAACTATTCTTCCTCTTTCTTTTACTTGGTTATAAAGTTCTTCCACATAATAAGATAACCCAAATCCAAACATAAAAATTACAGAACCATAATTAATTTTCGGATAATTTTTATAGTATTTTTCAGCTTCTTTGATAGGGTTATATTTACTATGTAAATAAACACTTCTTTCATCTTTATCTATTTTTAGTGTTATACTGCCATTTTTACATATTTCTATTTTATCTTCATACTTATTTTTTTCTATGATTTCATACTTTCCATACTTTTTTTCATATGATAATACATTATTTTCATAAACTTCCTTGTTCATATTCTACCTCCTTATAATTATATATAGAGATAAACTTTTATCCCTATATATAATTATAAGGACTAAATATTTAGTCCTTATAATTATACTCTATTAACCAAGTAATTGAGTAATACTTTGTGGTGCTTGATTAGCTTGAGCAAGCATAGAAGTTGCTGCTTGTTGTAAAACATTAGCTTGTGTAAGTTCCATCATTTCTCTAGCCATATCTGCATCTTCTATACGAGAATTAGCTGCAGATAAGTTTTCTCTAGAATTTTTTATGTCATTAATAGAGTGTTCAAGACGATTTTGATAAGCTCCTAACTGTGCTCTTGATTCAGCTACTTTTGCAAGAGCAGTATCAAGGTTACTTATTATTCCAGGTAAACTAGCAACATCTGTAAAGCTTCCAGCAATATCTGAAATTCCTAAAGCACTTGTTTGAAGAGCCCCACCTGAAACTGCAACCTTTAACGTTTGATCTTTATTAGCACCTATTTGAAGTGTTATACCAGCACTAAGAGCACCTGTTCCTATATTTTGTTTATTGAATTGTGTTCTTCCTGCTAATGCATCTATTTCATCTTCTAATTGTTGTACCTCTCTTTGAATTTTAGCCCTATCTTCTTGAGTATTAGTTCCATTTGTTGCCTGTATAGCAAGTTCTCTCATTCTTTGTAACATATCTGAAACTTCATTCATAGAACCTTCAGCTGTTTGTACTAAACTTACACCATCTTCAGCATTTTTAGCTGCCATATCAAGACCTCTAATTTGAGATTTCATTTTATCAGATATAGCTAAACCTGCTGCATCATCAGCTGCAGAATTGATTTTTTTACCTGAAGACAACTTATGGTTAGCTTTTTGTTGTCTGTTACCAACTGCTCCTAAGTTTCTATGTGCTGTTAAAGCTCTAATATTTGTGTTAATTACAGTATTCATTGCCATAATAAAATTCCTCCTTGAATAAATTAATAATCTTCCTTGATTATTAATTATAACTTTATAAAATTATAATATTGAAATGATATTTAATTGGCCAATTATTTATCTTTCAATATATATATCGAACATTTTTTTATATACTTAACCCCTTTTTCATTTTTATTTTATTTGATTTTATTTTTTTTATATGATAGACTAATAATATATTTTAAGGAGTGGTTTAATTTGGAATATATAAATATTAAAAATGAAATTTTAACTTCTTTACAAAATAAAAATGTAAATGATGCAAAATTTTTAATAGCAAAAATAGAAAATAACTATAAAAATGATATTGACATAATATATTTTAATGCATATATTTGTTTTTTAGATGGAAATATAAATAAAGCCCATTATTTATGTAAAAAAGCACTTTCTACTAATCCATTAAATTTTTATCTTAATGAACTATTAATGCATATATGTATACTAAAAAATGATTTTGAACAATTAAATAAAATATTATGTTTTTTCTTTAATATATTTGAAATTAATAAAGAGCTTAATAATAAAATTTATGATTCATATAATATTCCTGAATATTGTAATTATATTTTTGATTTTTTTAGAAAAAATAATATAAAATATAATAATTATTTTTTTAGAAATGCTGCTTGGGGCAGACCTTTAAATAACTTTATTGGTAAAAATTTTAATGACTTTTTGTTTACAAAACCTTTAATCCAAAGCCCAGAATATTTTGACCAATTTTATAATAACCTTAGAATGCAAGGTTTTAAAATGTACTCTAATGAATATTTAGATAATAATAAAAAATATATTTTACCTATATACTCTTATGAAAAAGAAAATATAATTTCTATATATAACGAAAATGAGAATAAAGCCTATAAATTTATACTTAATAATATAAACTATTATTTATTTAATATTAAAGGTATAAGTAACTTAAAATGCAATTCTGATGTATTCATAGGAAAACCTATTCCTTGTTTTAAATTTGAAAATAATAAAGATTTAGTTTTAACATTATTTATAGACGGACTATCACAAAGTGTCATAGAAGAAAATGGTGGATTAAAAAATCTTATGCCACATACACATAGTTTCTTTAAAGATTATATGTATTGTAACAATTTTTATACATCTGGTGAATGGACATATGTTAGTATAGCTAGTTATTTTACAGGTCAATATACTGTAAATCATAAACTTTTCCATCCTAAGTTTAATATAACTTTAAGAGATGATATAAAGATATTATCTGAATATATTAACGATAAAAATTATTTTACATCTAAAATAGATGGTGATTGGCGTAGTAATTTTGCATATGGGTATTATCGTGGATTTGACCATATAATATACGAGCCTTCTCTTAATGGTAATATGACAATTAAAGATATACCTTCATCTTTAATAGAACATATGGAAACTTTTAAAAACACAAATATGTTTATTCATACTTGTATACCAGATTTACATGATATAGCAGATGGATATAACCTAGCATATCCTATACAAGCTATAGAGCCATATAATGAAAAGCCTATAAGTGAAAACTTTATTGCCTCCGAAACTAGTGTAAGAACGGAATATAGCGAAGCGAGAAAACACTCATACATTAGAATGATGAAATATATAGACACCCATTTAAGAAGTATTTATTGTTATATAGAAGATAATTTTGACCTTGACAATATAACTATAGCATTAATATCAGACCATGGACAAGGTTTTCTAGTAAAACCTGATGAGGAATTTTTATCTGATGGTAGAGTTAAGGTACCTTTATTAATAAGAAGTAAAGAAACAAAAAATATAAAATGTGATGAGCTTGTACAAAATGTAGATTACGTAGCTATAATGGATAAAATATTAGGACTTAATGTAAATTACAGAAAAATTGATGCTAATTTGCCTGGTTGTTTAGGTGGTAAAGAAAGAGAATATGCTTATTCTGAGAGTTTATTTCCTGGAGACCCTTACAGAGCACTTATTAATATGAAAGATTGTGAATTTTTCTTTGAAAGTAAAGAAAATGTAGAGCAAGATGGAAGAGTTATACTAGATGAATATAGAACTCATTTAAAAAACAAAAAAACAAAAGAAGATATTAATGATGAAGAACTGTTAAAAAAATGTATCGATATAGTTTTTGAACATATGAAATATAATAGAATTTATATTTAGGTTATTAAATGTTTCATAAATATATATGTATATATATTTATTCAATATTAGTACTAATATTGAACGTTTTTAAACAGAAAAGGTGATAAAATGAATGCAATTATTTTAGTAGCAGGTTTAGGAAAAAGGCTTTACCCTTTAAGCAAGCACACACCTAAACCGCTTATAAAAATAAACAACGAAACTTTTTTAGAAAGACAAATAAAATTTTTAAAAGATAGTGGTATTAATGATATTACATTAGTAACTGGCTATTTAAAAGAAAAATTTGAATTTTTAAAGAAAAAATATAGTGTAAATATTGTTTATAATAATAAATATGACATTTATAATAATATTTATAGCCTTTACCTTGTTAAAGACTTACTTGATAAAACATACATTTTAAATGGCGACATATATTATAAAAACAATCCATTTAATACAAAATTCGAAAAAACTACTTATCTTGCCCCAAAAAAACAATCCTTTAATGATGAATGGATACTTTCTGTTAATGAAAATAACAAGGTAGAGAAAATATCCATTGCCTCAGGGGAAAATGAATATATAATATGTGCTGGTGCATATTTAAATAGTATAAATAGCTTATCTTTAAAATTTCATTTAGAAGATATATATAAAAATAAAAAACATTTATTAAAAACATACTATTGGGATAATATAGTGTTAGATTATATAGATGAAATGGATGATATTTATTTATATCCTTTAAAGGATGAGGATATATACGAAATAGACACATTATATGAGTACTACACATTAAAAAACTTAATAGAAAATAACTAAAAATGGTAAAGATAAAATCTTTACCATTTTTAGTTTATATTTTATTTCATATTCTTATTTTGTCTCATTTTTTCAAACCATTCAGCAGTTTTAGCATCTAAATTATCAAAAAGCATATTATTTTTTATAGGTTTTATTTCTTCTATTTTTTTAGAAACTTTTTTTGCAGTAAATCTTATATCTGCCCTAAGCTCTGTTGCAGATACTCTTATAGCTCCAGAACCCATTATAATAATTTGCTCTAATCTATCTGATGTAGCAACTTTTACAATATAATTTTTTACTAAATCTTTTGTTATACGTTCTATGTAATTATCTGCTGTTTCTGCCTCTTTAGTATAAACAATATAAGTTTTACCTATTTTTTCTATACTTCCTTTGTTTCCTTTTACCCTATGTGCATCAAAAACTATAATAAGTTCAATACCTTTAGCCCCCTGATAATTAGAAAGGATAGATATAAGTTTATCTCTAGCATCTTCTAAGGAATACTCACACAATTTTTTTAAATCTTCCCAAGCAAATATAATGTTATAGCCATCTACAAGTAAATATTCTTTTTTCATAGGCTATCTATCCTTTATAAAAATTTTCTTTGTCTTACAACCTCATACATTAAAAGACCTGCTGCAACAGAAGCATTTAAAGATTCTATTTTACCATACATAGGTATTTTAACAGAATAATCACAATTTTCTTTAACAAGACGTGATACTCCGTCACCTTCATTACCTATTACAATACCTATAGCTCCTTTTAAATCTGCCTTAAAACAATCTGTCCCTTTCATATGGGCACAAGCTATCCAAAGTCCTTGTTTTTTAAGCTTTTCTATTTCTTTTGATATATTGTTTACTCTAGCTACTGGAACATACTCTAAAGCACCTGCTGATGTTTTACTAACAATAGCTGTAAGAGATACTGCTCTTCTTTTTGGTATTATAACTCCGTGTGCACCTACTGCATCTGCCGTTCTTATTATTGCCCCTAAATTATGTGGGTCTGTTATTTCATCTAATATTATAACAAATGGCTCTTCGCCACGTTTTTTAGCATTTTCTAGTATATCTTCAACTTCACAATATTCGTGTGCAGGGCAAAGAGCTATTACACCTTGTGGATTGTTTGTTCTTTTCATTTGCTCCATTCTTAATTTATCTACTTCCTGAACAACTATCCCTTTTTCTAAAGCTTTAGCTACTATAACCTTTAAAGTTCCTTCAACTTCACCCTTTTTAACAAATATTTTATCTATAGTTTTATTATGATTTAAAGCCTCTAGTACGCTATTTCTTCCCTCTAACTGAAAACTATCTTCTTCAAAATCATCTCTTCTTAATGTTCTTTTACTATTTGGCTTATTATGTTTATTTATAGCCTTATTTTTATTATTTTTATTATTTTTCTTTTGCTTTTTCATTTTTTCACTCCTAATTATTCATTATCTCCAAACATATTTTAAAAAGCTCACTTATTCTTTGTTGTTCTCCTTTTAAATAAAGGTAACCAAAAAGTGCCTCTAGTCCTGTAGCATTTTTATAATCTATCATTGTAGAATTTTTTGCTTTTGTGTTAGAATTTGCATTTCTTCCTCTTTTAAGGATAGCCTTTTCTTCTTCACTTACCATATCTAAAAGGCTTTTGTACATTTTAGATTGACTAGTAGCATTAACTAAAGCTTTAGATTTTTGATGTAGCTTATTAGCCGACATATTTGCTTGCTTTAAAATGTACTCTCTAACACAAAGGTCAAAAATACAATCTCCCATATAAGCAAGAGCAAGGGGAGAATATTGCCTTATATCTACTATTTTATCTTCCATTATTCTTTACTCCATATAACACCTGCTGATGTATCTCTTAAAATAATACCTTTTTCTTTTAAACTATCTCTTATTTCATCTGCAAGTTTATAATCTTTATTCTTTTTAGCCTCTTGTCTTTTTTCTATAAGTCTCTCTATTTCATTTTCATCTATATTGTCTTCTTTTTCTGTTTCGTATAAAATGCCCAAAACATTACAAAGGCTCAATATTTCATCTAATAACTTTTGCAAAAATTCTTTAGAAGATTTATCATTAGCAACCGAATTTATAAGCCTTACTATTTCAAAAATACAAGTAATAGCATTAGATGTGTTAAAATCATTGTCCATTTCTTCTTCAAAAGTGTTTTTATAACCAGATATATTTTTAAATATATCTAGTGTGTTTTCTTCATCTGTTAAATTTTCTGTTGTAGAGCTATTAATAAGATGATTTAAATTATTTACACAATTTTTAATTCTATCTAATCCTTTTTTGCTAGCCTCCATAGCCTCTCTACTAAAATTAATAGGTGCTCTATAATGTCCACATAAAATAAAGAATCTTATAACATCATATGGTATTTCATTTGCTATATCCCTAACAGTAAAAAAATTACCTTTAGATTTACTCATTTTTTCATTGTCTATATTAATAAACCCATTGTGTAACCAATATTTAGCAAAAGGCCTATGGTTACAACATTCACTTTGAGCTATTTCATTTTCGTGATGAGGGAAAATCAAGTCCTCTCCTCCGGCGTGTATATCAATTTCTTCACCCAAATATTTTTTTGCCATAACAGAGCATTCTATATGCCAACCAGGACGCCCCTCTCCCCAAGGAGATTCCCAAGCTATTTCTCCTTCTTTTTTAGGTTTCCATAGTACAAAATCTGTATCATTTTTTTTAGCTTCATCTAGCTTTATCCTAGAACCTATTTCAAGTTCATCTAGCTTTTTACCAGATAATTTACCGTATTCTTTAAAAGATTTTGTATCAAAAAATACTGTACCATTTACTTCATAAGCATTTTTTTGCTCTATCAAAGTTTGTATCATTTCTTTTATTTCTTTTATTTCTTCTGTAACTCTAGGTGCATATGTTGGTGCTTTTACATTTAAAGCCTTAGCATCTTTTAAAGCCTCTTCTATATATCTATTTGCTATAACGATAGTATCTACACCTTCACTGTTTGCCTTATTTATAATTTTATCATCTACATCAGTAAAGTTTTGTACATATGTTACATCATATCCTTTATATTCAAAATACCTTCTTATTGTATCAAAAACAACATAAGGCCTAGCATTACCTATGTGTATAAAATCATATACGGTAGGCCCACAAACATACATTTTAACCTTATTTTCTTCAAGTGGTATAAAATTTTCTTTTTGTTTAGTTAAAGTATTGTATAGTTTCATATTTTCCTCCTATTTTATTTGTATTTATTGTTTAACAACAAGACAAACTGCATTAGCACTTATACCCTCTAATGCTCCAGTAAATCCAAGCCCTTCTTCTGTAGTAGCTTTAACATTTATCTGGCTTTTATCTATATTAAGACACATAGCCATAGTTTCTTCCATTTTATCTATATAAGGACGCATTTTAGGTGCTTGTGCAATAATTGTAGAATCTATATTTATTATTTCATATCCATCTTCTTTTAAAATGTTGTATACTTTTTTAAGTAGCTCTAAACTACAAATATTTTTAAACCTATCATCATTGTCTGGAAATAGCTTACCTATATCGCCTTTTTTTGTAGCTCCAAGCAAACTGTCTATAATAGCGTGTACTAGTACATCTGCATCAGAATGTCCTAATAGCCCCTTTTCATAAGGTATTAAAACTCCCCCTATTATAAGTTCTCTATCTTCAACAAACCTATGCACATCATAACCATTGCCTATTCTTATATTCATAACCACACCTCACTTTTAATCCTTATATAAATTATACATTAAATTGGTATAGTTTTCAATGTAAAATATAATGTTTTAAAATATACTAAGAAAAAACTGTAAAGCAAAAAGTTATAGCCAAGCACATTAAAACACCAACTATTGTAGGTATAATAAAAGATAAAAATGTCCATTTTATACTTTTTGTTTCTTTATATACAGTAAGGCAAGTTGTAGAGCAAGGCCAATGGAATATACAAAATATAGCCATACTTATAGCAGTGTTTAAAGTCCACCCATTTAATAATAAAAGTTCCTTTAATTGGTGTATATTATCTATTTCTAAAAGAGTATTTGTACCTAAATAGCTC
Source organism: uncultured Tyzzerella sp. (assembly GCF_963558545.1). NCBI lineage: Bacteria > Bacillati > Bacillota > Clostridia > Lachnospirales > Lachnospiraceae > Tyzzerella > uncultured Tyzzerella sp. The sequence goes on from NZ_CAUWHO010000013.1 coordinate 42,576, forward strand.
ATTATTATTATAGGAAAAACTATTTCATTAGCAGGAAACCCTAATATAAAAGCCATTAGTATTACTCCGTCTAATCCCATAAGGCTAGCTAAAGGGTTTAAAAAATCTGTTGTGTGTAATAAAATTGTTTTATCTCCTATTACTATGTTTGCCATAAGCCAAATTACAGCTCCAGCAGGTATAGCTACAACAACTGCTCTACCTAAAACAAATAAAGTTCTATCAAAAATAGACCTTACTATTGTTTTTAAAATTTGAGGTTTTCTATAAGGTGGTAGCTCTAATGTAAAATTAGTAGGTATACCTTTTAATATTGTTTTAGATAAAATATTAGATATTAACAATGTCATACCTACACCTAGTAATATTATAAATATTAACAACATTGTAGATAAAAAAGAATTGAAAAATCCTATAGTACCCCCTATAAAAAACATTGATATAATAGATATTAATGTAGGAAAACGCCCATTACAAGGTACAAAGTTGTTAGTTAAAATAGCTATTAACCTTTCTCTAGGACTATCTATTATTCTACACCCAGTTATAGCACAAGCATTGCAACCAAAACCCATACACATAGTTAAAGCTTGCTTGCCACAGGCATTACATTTTTTAAACATTCTATCCATATTAAAAGCTATTCTTGGTAAATATCCTAAATCTTCTAATATAGTAAACATAGGAAAAAATATAGCCATAGGTGGTAACATAACAGCTACAACCCAACCTACAACTTTATAAACACCATCTACTAAAATATTTACAACAAAATCTGGCAAATGTATATATTCTAAACCATATCTAAGGTTATCTTCAAAAGTAAAAAACATATTAGAGAGCATACTAGAAGGATAGTTAGCCCCTACAATAGTTATCCAAAATATTAAGCCTAACAAAGCTAACATAACTGGTATTCCTATTGATTTACTTGTCAAGTATTTATCTATATTTAAAGCCTTTCTATAATAATCTCTATCTTTATATTCTACTGTTTCTTTTACTATTTTTTCACAATTACTATATATTGCATTTGTTATACTATCTGTAATATTTATATTATTATCTTTAATATATTTTTTTGCTTTTTCTAAAGATTTTAATATATTTTCATCTTTTGATAAACTAAAATCTATATATTTTTCTATATTTTTCAATAAACTTTCGTCATCTTCTAATAATTTTAAACAAATAAATCTTTTATCTAATTTCTTAGTATCTATATTTTCTAAGCTATTTTGTAATATATCAATCACTTTTTCTATATGCTCATCATATTTTACAATATATAAATTGTTATTATCTTTTTCTATTTTTTGTAATAGCTTATCTATTTCTCTCTTTTTTACAGCTGTTATCCCTACTACTTGTATACCTAGTATTTCGCTTAATTTATCTATATTTACATTTATATGTTTCTTTTTTGCCTCGTCTAAAAGATTTATACATAAAATTACATTTTTTCTTGCTTCTATTGTTTGCAAAACAAGTGCTAAATTTCTTTCTAAAGCTGTTGCATCACAAACTATTATTATTTTATAAGTATCCTCAAAGCATATAAAATCTCTTGCCACTTCCTCGTCTTTAGATTGGCTTATTAAAGAATATGTGCCTGGTACATCTATTACAGTGTAATTTTCATTATTGTATTTAAAATGTCCTTTTGCATTAGTAACAGTTTTACCTGCCCAGTTTCCTGTATGTTGATTCATTCCTGTTAAATTGTTAAAGACAGTAGTTTTACCAACATTAGGGTTACCAGCAAGAGTTAATATCTTTTCTTTATTCATACTATACCCTTTCTACTAATATGTTTTTGAGCCACTTATTATAATTATCTTATGTAAATATTTAAATTATTTAATAATATCTAATTAATAAAACTCCCCCTTTTAATATATTTAGTTTAAGGAAACTTTTATGTATTATATTTTAAAATTTATAAAATGTTACAAAATAATATTTAGTATACACATTAAAAAATTATAATAAAATATATAGTCTTAATATTACTCAAAAAAATGTGTTATACTTAATAAAAATACAATTATACAAGTTTAAAAGCAAATTTAAATAATGTTAAAAC
>NZ_CAUWHO010000014.1:0-44373 GCF_963558545.1 uncultured Tyzzerella sp.
ACAACTATTTATTTAAGCTATTTTTAAATATTAAAATATATTGAAATATATTAATAATAATTTTATAGATTACATAAGCAACCTACATTATACACTTTATTTACATATTTTACAATATATATAATAATTTTTTGATTATTCAAAAAATAAAAATTATTATACACAAATTTTCATTTTTACTTAATTTATTATAATTATTTTTATACTGAATTTAAAATATTAGTCTTTACAGTCTTTTATAATTACATTATAATATGCTTATATAACACAATTTATTTTAGGAGAGTGATTAAATGAAATACATAGGCGTAGACCTAGGTGGTACAAATATAGTTGTTGGCCTTGTAGATAGCGAAGGTAACATTGTAAAGTCTTACACTAGACCTACATTAACTACTAGAAAAACAGAAGAAATATTTGATGATATTATTGATATGTGCCAAATAATAATAGAAGAATTTAAGCTAGATAGCACATCTTTAAAAGGCGTAGGTATGGGTATACCTGGAGAGATTGATAGTAAAAAAGGTATTATAAACTACTCTAACAATATTCCTATGAAAGATTTTAATGTTGGCTCTTATATGCAAAACCTATGTAAAAAAGTAAATATGGACATACCATTCTTTTTTGCTAACGATGCCGATTGTGCTGCTCTTGGTGAGCTTGTTGCTGGTGCTGGTAAAGGTCATAGCGACTTAATTATTCTTACATTAGGTACTGGCGTTGGTGGTGGGATAATCATTAACCATAAAATATATTCTGGTTTTTATGCTGGTGGTGCAGAGCTTGGACACCAAACTATTGTACACAATGGCGAGCCTTGTACTTGTGGAAACAAAGGTTGCCTAGAGGCTTATGCTTCTGCTTCTGCTCTTATTAGAGATGCTAAAAAAGCTGCTAAAGAAAATCCATCATCTCTTTTAAACTCTTTAACAAATAATAACCTTGAAAATATGACAGCAAAAGTTGTTTTTGATGCAAAAGACCAAAAAGATAATGTTGCTATAAAATTAGTTGATGACTATATAGAATATTTAGCAGTTGGTGTTGCTAACCTTATTAATATATTTAAGCCAGAAGTACTGCTTCTTAGTGGTGGAATATCTAAACAAGGTGAAAAATTAACAACACCTTTAAAAGAAAAAGTTTCTAAAAAAGTTTTTGGAAGCGATTTGCAAACTATTATAGACATAGCTACTCTTGGTAACGATGCTGGCTTAATAGGTGCTGCTATGCTTTCAAGATAATCATTTTCTTATACTAATTAAAAAATAGGTATTTCTTATATTATATAATATTAAGCTATACCTTTATTATAAAAATTAAAATAATTAAATTTATAAAATATTTACATTAGGAGAATTACTTATGAAAAAACAATTACCTCAATCTATGGAAAATTTACTAAAAGACGTTTATGAAAAATTAGGCAATGACGACAAATTAAAAACTATGTTTGAAAACTGCTACACAAATACATTAGATACTACTGTAAAAAAAATGGACGATGGTACTACTTATGTAATAACTGGGGATATACCTGCTATGTGGCTAAGAGATTCTGTATGTCAGTTAAGACCATACTATTTTTTAGCTGAAAAAGATGAAGAAATTGCTAATCTTATTGAAGGTTTAGTAAAACGTCAAATGAAATATATCTTATTAGACCCTTATGCTAATGCTTTTAACGAGGCAGACAATGGTAGCTGTTGGGAAAAAGATATTACAGAAATGTCTGGTTGGATTTGGGAAAGAAAATATGAGATAGATTCTCTTTGCTTCCCTCTTCAAATGTCTTATCTTCTTTGGAAAAACACAGGCAAAACATCTCACTTTGATGATACATTTAAAGAAGCTGCTTACAAAATTATTGAAGTTTGGAAAACAGAACAAAACCACGAAGAAAACTCTCCTTATTCTTTTGTTAGAAAAGATTGTTACTATACAGATACCCTTTCTAGAGATGGTAAAGGTGCTTTAGTTAAATCTAACATAGGTTTAACTTGGTCTGGATTTAGACCTAGCGATGATGCTTGTCAATATGGTTATTTAATCCCTTCTAATATGTTTGCTGTTGTAGTGTTAAAATACTTAAACGAAATAGCTTTAGAAATTCTTAAAGATGAAAAATTAGCAGAAGAAAGTATTAACCTTGCTAAAGAAATAGAAGATGCTATAGAAACTTATGGTGTAATAGAACATTATAAATACGGCAGAATGTATGCTTATGAAGTAGACGGATTTGGCCAATACAACCTTATGGACGATGCAAACTTACCTAGCTTACTTTCTATACCATACATTGGATATAGAGATGAAAATGACCAAACTTATAAAAATACAAGAGATTTTATCTTAGGTAATGGTAACCCTTACTATTATGAAGGAGAAAAAGCTAAAGGTATTGGTAGCCCTCACACTCCTATAAACTACATTTGGCATATCTCTTTAGCTATGCAAGGTTTAACAAGTAGTGATAAAGAATATAAAAAACAAATTATCGATTTAATGAAAGCTACTGATGGCAATACAAACTTAATGCACGAAGGCTTTAATGTAAATAATCCAGAAGAATTTACTAGAGAATGGTTCTCTTGGGCTAATGCTATGTTTTGTGAGCTAGTTTTAGATTATTGTGGATATACAGTAAAAAGAAAATAATAAAAATATTTACCTTTTTAATATAAAAATTAATTTATAACTTAAATAATAAATAAAAACAGGGTATAGACAAGCTATTTATCTATACCCTATTTTTATTAAATACAATTAAGATATGACTTATATTTTAAACTTTATATAAATTTTTGTAAAATCTATAAGATAGTATACCAGGAATAACAACTATTATAAAAACTCCTAAAAATATACCAACCTTTAAATTGTAATAAAACCCAGTTAAAAACATAATAATAGCTGCAGGAAAAGATAAATATCCTAAAAGTCTATGTGCATATCTCCAAGTTTCTTCATCATTAACAGTCCAAGGTAACCTAAAGCCTACATATCTGTTACAAGGTATTTTAGGGGATATATTACCAAAATATATAAAAAAAATAGTTATTATTGTTAAAACTATATTTTCAGATAGCTTATTTGAAATTTCTGTAAAACAAATAGTAAAAATTATCAAAAATAAAAACAATAAAGTCATTATAACAACATTTCTTAAAGTTTTTATTTTTATATTATCTTTAGATAGATTAGTAATTTCTGTTGCGTTTTTATAAATAATACCTACTATCACAACAACAGAACCAATTATACAAGATAATTTTATTATTGTATTATCTATTGCAAAACTAGAAATTAAAATAATAAATGTAAATATCCAAATAGTATTTTTAGTTTTATCCATAATAAAAATCTCCTTTCTAATTAAAAAAATCTAAAAATCTACCTAATACTTCTTGTAAAACAGAAGTATTAAGAGAATAAATAATAAACTGTCCCTTTTTTTCATAAGATATAAGACCTGCCTCTTTTAATACATCAAGATGTTTAGATATAGAAGGCTTAGACATATTAAAATTTTCAGATATTTCTCCAGCTGTAAGGTCTTTTTCTCTTAATAGCTTTAAAATCTCTCTCCTAGTTTCATCGCTAAGTGCTTTAAAAATTTTACTCATATTTAATCATATCCACCACCTTGTTATTATATATTTAACTAATTAGCTAAATATATAATAACATCTATTTTTACTAATGTCAATAATTTTATAAATATTAAAATATTTTTATAAAATACTTGACATTATATTAATATGTTGTTATAATATATTTTGTCGTTAGATGTGGGAGCATAGCTCAGCTGGGAGAGCACTTGCCTTACAAGCAAGGGGTCACAGGTTCGAGCCCTGTTGTTCCCATTAACGATACTGTGGGAGCATAGCTCAGCTGGGAGAGCACCTGCCTTACAAGCAGGGGGTCACAGGTTCGAGCCCTGTTGTTCCCACTTTTACTAAATATGGCGGAATAGCTCAGTTGGCTAGAGCACACGGTTCATACCCGTGGTGTCGGGGGTTCAAATCCCTCTTCCGCTATCTGTGGGAGCATAGCTCAGCTGGGAGAGCACTTGCCTTACAAGCAAGGGGTCACAGGTTCGAGCCCTGTTGTTCCCATTTTATTAAATACGGCGGAATAGCTCAGTTGGCTAGAGCACACGGTTCATACCCGTGGTGTCGTGGGTTCAAATCCCTCTTCCGCTATCTTTTAGGCTAGGTATACCTAGCTTTTTTTATGTGATAATCAATATTTTTTAGTAGTTATCTTGAAAATATAAACCTTTTATGTTAAAATAATTTGAATAAATTTATTAGAGAGTAGGAAAAAATTGTGAACAAACGAGAAGATGTAAGAAATATAGCTATTATAGCTCACGTAGACCACGGTAAAACTACACTTGTTGATGAGCTTTTAAAACAAAGTGGTACTTTTAGGTCTAACCAAGTAATTAGAGAGAGAGTAATGGACTCTGGAGATATAGAAAGAGAAAGAGGTATTACTATACTTTCTAAAAACACATCAGTATATTACGAAGATAAAAAGATAAATATTGTAGACACACCAGGACACGCAGACTTTGGTGGAGAAGTTGAACGTGTTTTAAAAATGGTAGATGGCGTTGTGCTAGTAGTAGATGCTTATGAAGGTGCTATGCCACAAACAAAATTTGTATTAAAAAATGCTCTATCTTTAAAATTACCAGTTGTTGTTTGTGTAAATAAAATAGATAAGCCAGAGGCAAGGCCAGATGAAGTTATAGATGAAATATTAGAGCTTTTTATAGAGCTTGATGCAACAGACGAACAACTTGATGCACCTTTTGTATTTGCATCTGCAAAAGCTGGTAAAGCAGCTATGGAAGCAGACAAAGCTATGGAAGCAGAAGATATGAAATGCCTTTTTGATACAATAATAGACTATATACCAGCTCCACAAGGAGATATGGAGGCAGGTGTGCAAATGCTTGTTACTACTATTGACTATAACGAATACGTAGGTAGAATAGGCATTGGTAAAGTAGAAAATGGTACTATAAAAGTAAACCAAGATGCTTGTGTTGTAAACTTTAATGACCCAGAAAAAAATTATAAAGTAAAAATAAATAAACTTTACGAGTACGAAGGCCTTGAAAGAGTAGAAGTAAAATCCTCTACAGTAGGCTCTATTGTAGCAGTTAGTGGTATACCAGATATACAAATAGGAGATACTATTGCTTGTGTAGAAAATCCACAACCTATAGAAGTTAATAAAATATCAGAACCTACAATAGCTATGACTTTTTCTGTAAATGATAGTCCATTTGCTGGTATGGAAGGGAAATTTGTTACAAGTAGGCATTTAAGGGATAGATTACAAAAAGAGTTAAACACAGATGTAAGCCTTAGGGTAGAAGATACAGAAAGCGCCGATTCATTTAAAGTAAGTGGACGTGGAGAACTCCATTTGTCTATATTAATAGAAACTATGCGTAGAGAGGGATACGAATTTCAAGTATCTCGTCCAGAAGTTTTATTTAAAGAAATAGACGGAAAACGCTATGAACCTATGGAAATAGCTACAATAGATGTACCAGAAGAATTTGTAGGAAATGTTATAGAAAAGCTTGGTGCAAGAAAAGGTGAAATGACAAATATGGTTCCATCTAAAGGTGGGTATACTAGAATAGAATTTAATATCCCAGCTAGAGGTCTTATAGGCTATAGAAGTGAGTTTTTAACAGATACTAAAGGTAATGGTATAATAAACACAATATTTAATGACTACGAGCCATATAAAGGAGAAATAGTAAGCCGTCCTCAAGGTTCTTTAGTAGCCTTCGAATCTGGAGAGGCAGTTACTTATGGTCTTTATAATGCTCAAGAACGTGGAGATTTATTTATAGGCCCTGCTACAAAAGTATATTCTGGTATGGTTGTTGGTAGAAATGCTAGAAGTGGCGATATGGAGGTAAATGTTTGTAAAAAGAAACAACTTACTAACACACGTTCTTCTGGTGCAGATGATGCTTTAAAATTAACACCTCCTATAAATATGAGCTTAGAAAAATGTATAGAATTTATTACAGATGATGAGCTTGTAGAAGTTACACCAGAAAATCTTAGAATAAGAAAAAAAATATTAGATTCTAACCTTAGAAAAAAAGCAAATAAAAATTAATAATAAATTTTATAAGTTTTATTAAAAATATAGAATTTTATATAAATAATGCTATAGACAAAGTCTATAGCATTATTTATTATTAAAATTAAAATATAACTTTAATATTTTAAATTAAAAATCTTCTTCTAAATTATTATCCTGAAAATCTTCTTCTAAATTTTCATCTAAAAGTTCAAAATCTAAGGCATCTTCTTCATTAAAATCTGCTTTAAACTCTGTATCTTCCATAGCCATTTCTACTTCTTCATCATTTATAGGCTTTGCCTCTGTATTTGCTATACTTTCTTTTATTTCATCTAATTCTGGCATTTCATAATGCTTTCTAACTGCATTTTCTATTGTTCTTAATAAATGTGGATTTTCTAAAAGAAACTTTTTAGCATTTTCTCTACCTTGTCCTAACCTTGTTTCCTCATAAGAATACCAAGCTCCACCTTTTGTAACAATGCCAAGGTCTGCACCAAGGTCTAAAACATCTCCTATATGAGATATACCCTCTCCATAAATAATATCAAATTCTGCTGTTTTAAAAGGAGGTGCTATCTTATTTTTAGCAATTTTTGCCTTTGTCCTAGCACCTATTAAATCTGTGCCATTTTTAATAGGCTCACCTTTTCTTATATCTATTCTAACACTTGCATAAAATTTTAATGCACGTCCACCTGTTGTAGTTTCTGGACTACCATAAGATATACCTATTTTTTCTCTAAGTTGGTTTATAAATATTACTATACATTTACTTTTAGCAGTAATAGCTGTAAGTTTTCTAAGTGCTTGGCTCATTAACCTAGCTTGAACACCCATATGAGAATCTCCCATTACTCCATCTATTTCTGATTTTGGCACTAAAGCTGCAACAGAGTCTACTATAATAATATCTATTGCACCAGAACGAACCATAGTTTCTGTAATATCAAGAGCTTGCTCCCCATCATCTGGTTGTGATATATAAAGCTCGTCTATATTAACTCCTATTTTTTGTGCATAAACTGGGTCCAATGCGTGCTCTGCATCTACAAAGCCTGCTATACCACCAGCTTTTTGCACCTCTGCTACCATATGTAATGCAACAGTAGTTTTCCCACTAGATTCTGGCCCAAATATTTCTATAATTCTACCTTTTGGCACACCACCTGCACCAAGGGCAACATCTAAGCTTAAAGACCCTGTTGGTATAACTTCTACTGTTTTGTTGTTAGTTTCTCCAAGCTTCATAACAGCACCTTTGCCAAATTGCTTTTCTATTTGAGCCAAGGCATTTTTAAGTGCTGTTTCTCTACCTTTAGCTATATTATCCATAACGCTATCTTTAGATTTTTTATCAGCCATTTTTAATCTCCTTTAATATTTATATTAATTTTAATAAATTACTAAAACAAATATGAACTGTTTTATCTCTTATTTTTTGTCTATCACCTTTTAACATAAGCTTTTTACAAAAAGTATCTCTACCTTCAATAGATATAGCTATATATACAAGTCCTACTGGTTTTTTATCTGTTCCACCTGTTGGGCCTGCTATACCTGTTGTAGATATACCTATTGTTGTGTTAGATTTTTTTCTAATACCCTCTGCCATTTGTATAGCCACCTGCTCACTAACAGCACCGTATTTTTCTAAGTCTTCTTTACACACGTTAAGCTCATATACTTTGCTTTCATTAGAATATGATATAACACCATTTAAAAACACTTTAGATGCCGATGCTACATTTACTATGCTAGATGCTAAAAGACCTCCTGTACAAGATTCGGCAGTAGATATTGTAATATTATTTTCTATAAGCTTATTTACTACAACCTCTTGTAATGTATCATCATCTTCTCCATATATATACTCATTAAAAATACTATATAATTTATCAACTGTAGGCTTTAAAATATTTTGAGCTTCTTCTTTTGTTTTCCCACTTGCCGTTATTCTAAATCTCATTTCATTATTACCTGCATATGGTGCTATGGTAGGATTTTTAGAAGAAAGCATTAAATCTCTTATTATCTCAGATGCGTTACTCTCCCCTATACCACATAAATTAAGATTTTTAGATACTAACACTTTATCTGTATATTTTTCTAATATAGGCTTTACCTGTTTATTAAACATAGGTATACATTCTTTTGGTGGTCCTGGTAAAATAACTGCTATTTTATTCTTTTCTTCTATAATACAGCCAGATGCTGTACCATTTTCGTTTACTAAAACTATTGCATTTTCTGGTAAATCGGCTTGTTTTAAATTTGATAAAGGCATATCTTCATCTACAAAATATGATTTTAAATTTTCCAAGCTTTCTTTATGAGTAACTAGCTTTTTATTAAAGTATTTTGCAAAAGTTTCTTTTGTCAAATCATCATCTGTAGGGCCAAGTCCACCAGTAGATATTATTATATCTGCCCTTTTATAAGCAATATCAATAGCATCTAACAATCTTTTTTCATTATCTCCAATAGACGTTTTATAAAAAACATCTATACCCATATTAGCAAGCTCACTTGCTATATATTTAGCATTTGTATCTAATATTTCACCTAATAAAATTTCCGTTCCTACAGAAAAAATTTCTGCTTTCATAAGACCACCTCTTTTTAATATTAACTATAAATATATTTTAACCTAAAAAATAAGTATTAATCTTTTAAAACATTTTTATTTTTTATAAAATATTCCATTAATGAATATATTGTTAAAATTACAGATAAAACTATTAAAATATGGCTTATATATATAAATATGATATTGTTAATATTTAATAGTAAAAATATTATCATAATCATTTGAAAAATAGTTTTTAGTTTACCAGAATTACCAGCAGCTATAACTACATTTTTTTCCATAGCAATAGTCCTAAAGCCTGTCATAAAAAACTCTCTAGCTATTATTAATATAACAACCCAAGCTTTTAATGGTACTATGGCATCTTCCATAGATATTAAAGCTATCATAGTAGATGTAACTAATAATTTATCTGCAAGAGGGTCCATAAACTTACCAAAATTTGTTATAAGATTATATTTTCTTGCTATGTATCCATCTAAAGCATCTGTTACCGATGCCACTATAAATATTGTTGTAGCTATATAACGTCTTATTTGTATGTCTAGTGGTATAAAATCGAATAATATAAATATTAATAAAAATGGTATTAATATTATTCTAAAAATAGTAAGTTTGTTAGGTAAGTTCATATTATTACCCCCCTAGTTTTATATTTGTATCTCTCCTATAAGGTCGTATTCATAGGCATCTGTAATTTTTATATTATAAAAATCTCCTGCTATAAGCTCCATATCTTCTGGTGCTTTAAAAAATACAAAACCGTCTATCTCATAGCAATCTCTATAACTTCTGCTACAATAAACATTGTCTTCACCCTCTATTTTACCCTCTACAATAACTTCTAATGTTCTACCAATAAATTTCCTACATATACTAGAAGAAATGTCTTTTTGTAATAACATAAGTTTTTCTTTTCTTTCTTCTTTAACATCTTCATCTATTTGATTATCCATATTGTAAGCTGGTGTGCCTTCTTCTCTAGAATATGTAAATATACCAAGCCTATCAAATTTCATTTTTTCTGTAAATTCATAAAGATTTTTAAATGCCTCTTCTGTTTCATTTGGAAAGCCTACTATAAATGTAGTTCTTATACATATATCTGGCATTTTTTCTCTTAATTTTGATATAGTATTTTCTAATTTTTCTCTTGTACTTCTTCTTCCCATAAGCTTTAATATTTTATCATCTGCGTGTTGTATAGGCATATCTATATATTTACATACTTTATCATTAGTTGCCATTTCTTCTATAAGCTCATCATCTATATGCTCTGGATAACAATATAAAATTCTTAACCATTTAATGTCATCTATTTCTGATAATCTTCTTAAAAGCTCTGGTAGTTTTTTCTCACCATATATATCTGTACCATATAGAGATGAATCTTGTGCAACAAGTATAATTTCTTTAACATCTTGGCTAGCTAAAAGTTTAGCTTCTTCTATAAGACTTTCTATGGTACGGCTTCTAAATTTTCCTCTTATAGATGGTATAGTACAATATGTACATCTTTTATCACAACCCTCTGCTATTTTAAGATAAGCAAATCCACCTGTTGTAGTAACTACTCTTTTAAGAGAATTTTTTTCATCTAAAGCCTTATTATTATCTGTTATAAGCTGTACTTTTTTATGCCCTTGTAATATTTCTTTTATAACATTACCTATGTTTTCAAAATCTCCAGTACCTACTACTGCATCTACCTCTGGTAAAGAATCAAATATTTCTTCTTTATATCTTTGAGCCATACACCCTGTAACTATTATACCTTGACAATTACCTGTTTGTTTATAATCTGCCACTCTTAATATATTTTCTATACCTTCTTCGCTTGCGTCTATTTTAAATCCACAACTATTTATTATTATTATATTAGCTTGTTCTTCTTGTTCTGTTATAATATATCCTTCTTCTTTTATAAGTCCAAGCATTATTTCACTATCCATAAGGTTTTTATCGCACCCTAAAGATACAAAAGCTATTTTAACTTTATTATCCAATTTAATTCTCCTCTATATTTATATTATTTTGTATTTTATATGCTATTAAGCAATTTTTCATAAGCATAGTAATAGTCATAGGCCCAACACCACCAGGTACTGGCGTAATAAGGCTAGCTTTATTGCTACAACTAAAATCTATATCTCCACATAGTTTGCCATCAAACCTATTTATACCAACATCTATAAGGATAACACCCTCTTTTACCATATGTGGCTTTAAAAAATTAGCAACGCCAATAGCAACAATAATAATATCTGCTTGTTTTGTCAAATATTCTAAATCTTTAGTTTTTGTATGTGCTGTTGTAACCGTTGCATCTTCATTTAAAAGCATCATAGATATAGGCTTACCTACAATATTACTTCTACCTATAACAAGAGCATTTTTACCTTTTATTTCTACATTATACCTTTTTAAAATCTCCATACAACCAGAAGGTGTACAAGATTTTAAAGTAGCACTATTAGTAGATAACAAGCCTATGTTATAAGGGTGAAATCCGTCTACATCTTTTAAAGGGTTTATTTTAAAAAGTATATTTTTTTCATTTATATGCTTTGGTAAAGGTAATTGTACCAATATGCCATTTACACTAGTATCGTCGTTTAGCTCTTCTATTAAACTTAAAAGCTCAACTTCTGATATACTATCATCTAAAAAATATGTATCTGTTTTTATCCCTACATAATCACAAGCTTTATTTTTATTGTTTACATATATATGGCTTGCATCATCATTACCCAATATAATAACAGCAAGGCAAGGCTTTTTACCTTGTAAATTTTCTATATCTTTTTTTATTTCATCTTTAATAATTTTAGCTATTTCTGTACCATTTATTATATTACTCATATTATGCCTTTCTAGTTTTTTATTTTTAATAGCCTAATTTATTATATAATTAATAATATTCTTTGTCAAATAAAATAAAAGCATTTTCCTAGTAATTAAAATTACATTTTTTACAAGAATTTAGACACTTTTTTAATATGTATAAATTTTTTACAGGTATAAATAACTGTATAAATACAAAATATATTAAAAGGTATAAACTAAACTTAGCCAATATTTATATATCTTAAAAAATTTAATAATAAATTATAGAAAAGAGGTTTTATATATGAAATTAAATAAAAATCAAATAGCAAAATTAATAGGTTTTACTGGTATGGCTGTTATAACAGGTGCTATTGCTAAAAAAGCTTATGATAAAAATAAATCTACCAAAACATTAAATCTACCTTTAAATACAGATAGAGAAGTTTATTTTGTAGGTGGTGGTATAGGCTCTTTAGCTGGTGCTGCTTATCTTATAAGAGATTGTAAAATGGCAGGTAAAAATATTCATATATTAGAGGGACTTCATATACTAGGTGGAAGTAATGATGGTAGTGGAAATATAGAAAATGGATTTTTATGTCGTGGTGGTAGAATGTTAAATGAAGAAACATACGAAAACTTTTGGGAACTATTTTCTACTATTCCTTCATTAGAACAAGAAGGCATTAGTGTTACAGAAGAAATTTTAAACTTTGATAAGCACCACCCAACTTGTGCTCAAGCAAGACTTGTCGATAAAGATGGGCATATATTAAATGTAAAATCTATGGGCTTTAACAATAGTGATAGATTAGCTCTTGCAAAACTTATGAAAACACCAGAAAAAAGTTTAGATAACCTTACAATAGAAGATTGGTTTAAAGATACCCCTCACTTTTTTGAAACAAACTTTTGGTATATGTGGCAAACTACATTTGCTTTTCAAAAATGGTCTAGTTTATTTGAATTTAAAAGATATATGGAAAGAATGATATTTGAATTTTCAAGGATAGAAACATTAGAGGGTGTTACTAGAACTAGATTTAACCAATATGAATCTGTAATACTTCCTTTAAAAAAATATTTAAAAGATAAAGGGGTAGATTTTAGAACAAACCAAACAGTTGTTGATATAGATTTTGAAGATGGAGAAAAAACTATTGCAAAAACTATTTATATAAAAGAAAATAATACAGAAAAACAAATTGATTTAACAGAAAAAGACCTTTGCATAATAACAAATGGTTGTATGACAGACAATGCTACCCTTGGTGATTTTAACACTGCTCCAAAATATGAACCTAAAAATCCTATGTCTAGCGAGCTTTGGAAAAAAATAGCTAAAAAAAGAGAAGGCTTTGGCAATCCAGAACCATTTTTTGATAACCCAGAAGAAACTAACTGGGAAAGCTTTACTGTTACTATGAAAGGAAACAAACTATTAAAAATGATAGAAAACTTCTCTGGTAATATACCAGGTAGTGGAGCCTTAATGACTTTTAAAGATTCAAACTGGCTTATGAGCATAGTTGTTGCAGCTCAACCTCACTTTAAAAAGCAACCTATGGATACAACTATATTTTGGGGTTATGGGCTATATACAGATAAAATAGGTAATTATATAAAAAAACCTATGAGAGAATGTACTGGTAAAGAAATATTAGAGGAGCTTTTATACCATCTACATTTTTTAAGCGAAAAAGATGAAATATTAGAAAGTATTGTAAATGTTATTCCTTGTATGATGCCTTATATAGACTCTCAATTTCAACCAAGAAAAATGTCAGATAGACCTAAGGTAGTACCTAAAAATTCTATAAATGTAGCTTTTGTTAGCCAATTTGTAGAAATACCAGAAGATATGGTGTTTACAGAAGAATACTCTGTAAGAGCAGCAAGAATAGCCGTATATGAGCTTATGGGATATAAAGGTAAAAAAATATGCCCAGTAACACCTTATAAAAAAGACCCTACTGTTATAAAAAATGCTATAAAAACATCTTTTAGATAATTTTATTACAAATAATGATATATTGTATAATTAATGGTATAATATTATTAGGTAATACTATTATAAATAATTTGGAGGTACTTTTATGGATAAGACTATATATTTTGGTGGAGATATTATAACTTTAGAAGATACACTTTATACAGATGCAGTTTTAGTAGAAAATGGTATTATAAAAGATTTAGATACATTTGATAACCTTATTAAAAATAATAAAGATGCAAATCTTATTAATCTAAATGGAGCTACTATGCTTCCTGCATTTTTAGACTCTCATAGCCATTTATCTAGCTTAGCTTTAACAACAGAATTAGTTAAGCTCCACAATGCTAAAAGCTTTGATGATATAAAAAATATAATTTTAAAATTTGCAAAAGATAATAATATCCCTAAAGATGAATGGATTATATGCTTTGGGTATGATAATAACAATCTAAAAGAAAAATCTCATCCAGACAAATTTATGTTAGATACCATTAATATAGAAAACCCAATTCTACTTACACACACATCTGGTCATATGGGAGTAGTAAACCAAAAAGGGCTAGATTTATTTAATATAGATAAAAACACTAAAGAAAAACCAGGTGGGAAAATAGGACGTGTTGGAAATACTAACGAACCTAATGGATATTTAGAAGAAAATGCCTTTATATCAAGATGTACCAATGTTTATAAAACTACCAGTGATAAAATAAAAAAATTAATTAACAACGCCCAAAATATTTACGCAAGCTATGGTATAACTACAGCTCAAGAAGGACTTTTAACACCAAAAGAACTTGGTATGCTAAAATTAGGAGATAGCATAATAGATATAATAGGTTATGTAGATATAAAAAATTACCCTGACTTATTAAACAATGAAAAAGACTATTTAAAAAAATACAATAACGGTGTTAAACTTTTAGGATATAAAGCATTTTTAGACGGTAGCCCTCAAGGTAAAACTGCCTGGCTTACAAAACCATATGAAAACGAAAAGGACTATAAAGGTTACCCTATATACGAAGATGCACAAGTAACTAACTTTTTTAAAAAAGCTATTACAGAAAATGTACAAATGTTAATACATTGTAACGGTGATGCTGCTTGTGAACAATTTATAAGATGCTATAAACAAGCTAAAGAAGAAACCAACTGTAAAAATAACATTAGACCTGTTATGATACATTCTCAAATGCTAAGAAAAGATTTACTACCTCTTGTAAAAGAACTTGATATAATACCATCTTATTTTGTAGCTCATACTTTTTATTGGGGCGATGTGCATATAAAAAATTTAGGTGAAAGAGCTTATAACATAAGTCCGTTAAAATCTTCTAGCGACCTTAATATAATATATACACTACATCAAGATGCACCTGTTATTATGCCAAATATGATAGAAACTATATGGTGTGCTACAAATCGTATTACAAAAGACGGTGTATCTATTGGAAAAGATGAAATAATAACTCCTCTTGATGCTATTAAAGCTGTAACTATTAATGCTAGCTATCAGTATTTTGAAGAAGATATAAAAGGTTCTATAAAAATAGGTAAACAAGCAAACTTTGTAATTTTATCAAAAAATCCACTAAAAATACCTACAAGCGAAATTAAAGATATAGAAATTTTAAAAACAATAAAATTAGATAAAGTTATCTTTGAAAAATAAATATTAAATATAAAAATAAAGGCTGTTAAATTAATAGTCTTTATTTTTTAGTCCATCTATAACATATGTCTTTATGTTATCTACTAAACTTTTTAATCTTTTTGTAATATCTTCTTCGTCTTCTTTCATACCATTTCTTATCCAATCTATTATAATCCCACACATACCATTAGAAAAATATGTAGCAAAAAAATCTATATTTTTTATATCCAATGTTTTTTCTCTATCTATTTTTATTATTGCCTTTACAAATAATTTTTTTACAATGTTAAAAAAATATCCCTTAAAATAATTTTCATCACATTTTACAACACAAACATAAAAGTGTTTTTGATTTTTTAAAATCTTTAGTCCTTCTAAAAGCTTTATATCCCAGTTATAGAGAGTAGTTTCACTACTTATATGTAATAAATCATTATTATATATCCATTTTATAAGCTCAAATTTATCTTCAAAATGATAATAAAATGTTTGCCTATTTAACCCACTTTTTTTGGTAATATCAAGCACAGTTATTTTATTAAATGGCTTTTCATATAACAATTCTTTTAAACTTTCTGATAAAATATTTTTTGTAATAGTAGAAGCAGTCATAACAAACCTCCTTTTAAAAATAGTATAGTATAAATACATTTTTTTGTAAAGTAACCTTGAAAAATACCCTGTATAAATATATAATATATATATTAATAAAGTATTAATATATATTAACTCTAAGCAATTTAAGGAGATATAAATATGTCTATTTATGAAAATTTTTCAGAAGTATATGACACTTTTATGGAAAATATACCTTATGAAGATTGGCTTATATACATAGAAAAAATATGGGCTAAATTTAATCTAAACCCAAAGCTAATAGCAGACCTTGCCTGTGGCACTGGCAATATAACTATCCCTTTAGCAAAAAAAGGGTACGAGCTAATAGGTATAGATAACTCTTTTCAAATGCTTGCAAAAGCTAGAGAAAAATCTATAAAAGAAAATGTAAATATACTGTATTTAGAACAAGATATGCAAGAGTTTGAGCTTTATGGAACAGTAGATTGTGTACTTAGCATATGCGATAGTATAAACTATATATTAGAAGAAGATGACCTACTGCAAGTTTTTAAACTAGTAAATAACTATCTAGACCCTAAAGGACTTTTTATATTTGATATAAACACTGTATACAAATTTAAAAACATTCTAGCTGATAATAGCTTTTCTGGAACTACCAAAAATTCTGCATATACATTAGAAAACTATTTTGATAATGAAGAAATGATAAACGAATTTTATACAAACTTTTTTATAAAAGATAAAAAAACTAATCTTTATCATAGATTTGAAGAAATACACTATGAAAAAGCATATTCTATTAAAAAAATAAAAGAGCTTATAAAAAAATCTGGCCTTGAGCTTTTAGCTGTTTATGATGAGCTTACTTTTAATGAGCCAAAAGAAGATAGCCAAAGAGTGTTTTTTATAGCTCGTGAAAATGGAAAATCAATTTTTTGAATACTTTGTATTCAAAAACAGATATTCCTATATATTTTTAAAAGTAAAATTAATACAAAAAACGTATATAATTTCCCCTTTAAAAATATAAGTCATATCTTAATTGTATTTAATCAATTTTTTGAATACTTTGTATTCAAAAACAGATATTCCTATATATTTTTAAAAGTAAAATTAATACAAAAAACGTATATAATTTCCCCTTTAAAAATATAAGTCATATCTTAATTGTATTTAATCAATTTTTTAAATACTTTGTATCTAAAAACAGATATTCCTATATATCTTAATTGTATTTAATAATATATAATAAGATATGTCTTAATTATAATAATAACTTAAATAAAAGGAGATAAAAATGGATTATATTTTAAGAGCAACTGCTGGAGAAGGTAGCGTTAGAGTATTTATAGCTAATACAAAAGAAACTGTGCAACAAGCATTTTTACATCACAAAACATCACCTGTTATGTCTGCCGCTTTAGGTAGAGCATTAACTGCTGTTTCTATTATGGGCAGTATGCTAAAGTCTGATGATGACCTTATTACAATAAAAATAAAAGGAGATGGCCCTGGCAAAGGCTTAATTGTTACTGGAGATAGTAAAGCAAGAGTTAAAGGCTATCCTTTTAACCCTATTGTAGACATTCCTTTAAAACCTAATGGCAAGCTAGATGTCCAAAATGCTTTAGGCGAAGGTAGCCTTACTGTTATAAAGGATATGGGGCTTAAAGAACCTTATGTAGGACAAATCCCCCTTGTATCTGGAGAAATAGCAGAAGATTTAACTTACTATTTTGCAAAATCGGAGCAAACACCTTCTGCTGTTAGCCTTGGTGTTTTGGTAGATAGAGATTATTCTATAAAGCAAGCAGGTGGCTTTATAATACAAGTTATGCCTAATGCTGACGAAAATATTATAAATAGCTTAGAAACTAAACTTGCTACTATAAAACCTTTTACTACACTTTTAGAAGAAGGCAACACAATAGAAGATATATTAAACATACTTTTAGGAGATTTTGGTGTTAATGTATTAGATAAAATCCCAGTAAAATTTTATTGCAATTGCTCTAAAGAGCGTGTAGAAAAAGCCTTAATAAGTATTGGTAAAGAAGAAATAGAAAATATAATAAAAGAAGATAAAAAAGCCACTTTACATTGTCATTTTTGCGATAAAGACTATAATTTTAATGAAGAAGATTTAAAAAATATTTTAAACGAATGTACAAAATAAGTAATATTAAACATTTATTAACATAAAATAAGTCTATGTATATACACAGACTTATTTTATGTTTTGTCGATTTAAAAAGCTACTAGCAACATTAATATCTTTAGCTATTTGTTCTTTAAGCTCACCTATACCACTAAATTTTTTAACACTTCTTATCCAATCATAAAAATCTACTTCTATATTTTGGTTATATATATTTTCATTAAAATCAAATATATATGTTTCCACAGTTCTATAAGCATTATTTACAGTTGGATTTTTGCCAATATTAGTAATACTATCATATATTCTATTATTATACTTAGTTTTTGTTACATACACACCATCTGGTGGCAATAGCTTATTAGGTGATGGTATAATATTAGCCGTAGGAAATCCTATTGTCCTGCCTAGCCTATTCCCCTCTACCACTTTACCAAAAATATAATAAGGCTTATTAAGTAACAAATTAGCTTTTTTAATATTTCTATTAATTAAACATTCTCTAATTATAGAGCTACTTGCCCTTTCTCCATCTATAATTATGTTAGATATTTTTATAACCTTTATACCCTTTTCATTCCCTATTTTTTTTAGTATGTCTACATTACCTGCTCTGTTTTTACCAAAACAATAATCTTCTCCTACAACAAGTATTTTACAATTTAATTTTTCTATTAAAATATCAACAAAATCTTGTGGCTCTATTTTAGAAAATTCTTTAGTAAATGGGTATTTTATAAAATAATCTATATTTTCTTTTTCCATTTCCATATTTTTTTCTTCTTCAGAAAAAATATAAAAAAATGGTGAAGCTTTTTTTATAATCTCTAATGGGTGTGGACTAAATGTTATAACTACAGATTTTAAATCTTCTTTTAGAGCATATTTTTTAGTAATATTAATAAGTTTTTTATGCCCTATATGTACACCATCAAAATTTCCTATAGTAACAACTGTCCCAAATTTATTATTGTCAAAAATATTAAAATTGTCTATTATATTCATTTTACACCTCTATAACAACATAGTTAAAGGCTTTATACAGTCTGTCAAAACAATATATATACCAATAAGATTATTATTCTCATCATATACTATTACTTTTTCATCTTGTTGCAAATTTTCTCTATCTTTTAAATAATTAAAGCTTATTTTATTACCATTATATAAAAATTTATTTGCTCTATCTAAAACAACTACCTTTTTATAATCTAATAAAACTTTATCCATAGGTATTAAAATATCATTTAATCTATTAGCTTGTAAAATACCATCTATATCCTCTAGCTTTATAGCGTTATCTATATAAAATTTTCCTGTTCTTGTTCTTAAAAGGTAGCTCATATATGCACCACAACCAAGAGCATCTCCTATATCATTACACAATGTCCTTATATAAGTACCTTTAGAGCAAAGAACTGTTATTTCAAAACTTTTGCTATCTATAAATTTAGTTATTTCTATATTGTATATAGTTATTTTACGTTGTTTTCTTTCTATTTCTTTACCTTCTCTAGCTAGCTCATAAAGTTTTTTCCCACCTACTTTTATAGCAGAATACATAGGAGGTATTTGCATTATGTCCCCTTTAAAAGAGCTAACTAGATTTTTTATTTCTTCTTTACTACACATAACAGGCTTTTCTTCTATTACCTCTCCCGAGCTATCTTGTGTAGTTGTTTTTTTGCCAAGAACAACAATAGCTTTATACTCTTTTATAGAAGATGCTATATACTCTGACAATTTAGTTGCCTTACCTACACATATAGGAAGTACCCCCATAGCATCTGGGTCTAAAGTACCTGTATGGCCTGTTTTTATTCTTCCTAGCTTTTTTCGTACAATGTTTACAACATCGTGGGAAGTAAATCCTTTTTCTTTATATATATTTATAACACCAGATATATTTTCCATTTTTATCATCTTTCTTTATAAACTATACATTTTTTATTTCTTGTAAAATAGCCTCTTTAGCTTGTTGTAGCGTCATATCTTTAATAGTTGCACCAGATGCTAATATATGTCCACCACCACCAAATTTACTTGCTATTTTATTTACATCAATAGCTTTAGACCTAAAGCTTGCCTTTATAGTGTTATCTTCTTTTTCATATAAAAATACTACTACGTTAATATCTTTTGTTTCTAGTAGATATTGTACTATACCACCTGTATTTTTACTTGTACAACCTAAATTTTGAATTTCTGCATTAGATAGTGTAGAAATAATTATATCATTTTCTATACATATATTTTCTATACTTTTAGCCAAAAGTTTACTATCTTCTAAAGAGTGCATAGTCAACACATCAGAATGTGTTTTAGAAGTATCTACACCCATTTCTACAAGCTCCCCTGCTATTTGGTGTGTTCTTTTGCTAGTACAACTAAACTTAAACCCACCTGTATCAAAAACTAACCCTGTATAAATAAATTTTGCTATATCAAAGTCTAACTTACCTATACGGTTTATTATTTCAAATACTATCTCAGATGTAGAAGATGATTTAACATTTACTATATTTAATTTCCCAAAATTATTATTACTTATATGATGGTCTATATTTACAGTATTTTTTGCTCTTTCAAAAACACTTTTAGCAAGCCCTAGCCTTTCTATATCTCCACAGTCTAAACTTACAAATAAATCTATATCTTGTAAATTATCATAGTCTTCTCTATATATCATATCGCTTTCTTCTATATATCCAAAGCTTTTTTTGTAGTCTTCTAATAATATAATAGGCTGTTTTCCCATTTTTCTTAAGGCAATACCGAGAGATAAAGATGCCGATATAGCATCTCCATCTGGAGATGTATGCCCAGCTAAGACTATATTTTTACTATTTTCTACTAACTGTATAAACGGCTCTATATTTTCATACATATTACTCACTTTTGTTTACCTCATCTATTAATTTTGATATTCTTATACTATATTCAAGAGAATCATCAAGCTCAAATTTAAATTGAGGTGTATTTCTTAAATTTATTCTAGTTGCTACTTGTTTTCTAATAAAACCACTAGAATTTTTTAATACCTCCATAGTATCTTTTTTCTGCTCGTCATCACCTAAAACACTAACATATACTTTACAGTATTTTAAATCGTTAGTAGTTTCTACTTTTAAAACACTTGTCATTATGCCAATACGAGGGTCTTTAAGCTCAGAGCGAACTATTTCTGATAATTCTCTTTTTATTTCATCATTTATTCTTATCATTCTTGTATTATTTTTCATAAAAACCATTCCTTTAATGTGGTATTTGCTCCATTACAAATGCTTCTACTTGGTCGCCTTCTTTAATATCATTAAATTTATTAAATAAAAGCCCACATTCATAACCTGCATTTACTTCTTTAACATCATCTTTAAATCTTCTAAGAGCAGCAAGCTCTCCTTCATATACAACTATACCATCTCTTATTATTCTAACTTGAGAGTTTCTAACTATTTTGCCATCAGTAACATAAGAACCACCAATAGTACCTACGCCAGATGCTTTAAATATTTGTCTAATCTCTGCGTGTCCTGTAATTTTTTCTTCATATACAGGGTCTAGCATACCTTTCATAGCAGCCGTTATATCTTCTATTGCATTGTATATTACACGATATAGCCTTACATCTACTTTTTGGTCTTCTGCCACAGATTTTGCTGTATTTTCTGGGCGAACATTAAATCCTATAATAATAGCATTAGATGCACTAGCGAGCATAACATCAGATTCTGTAATAGCACCCACGCCACCGTGTATAGTACGTATTCTTACTTCCTCATTAGATAATTTTTCAAGGCTTGAGCGTACTGCCTCAACAGAGCCTTGCACATCGGCTTTAATAACAATATTAAGTTCTTTCATATTACCAGATTGTATTTGTGTAAATAAGTCATCTAAAGATACTTTTTGTGGTGTAGACTTAATCATATCTACCCTATCTTTAGCTATAACAGCCTCTGCTACTTGTCTTGCTTGTTTATCACTTTTAGCCACATAAAAACTATCTCCTGCTAATGGCACTTCGCTAAGCCCTAATATTTCCACTGGTATAGATGGCCCTGCAGATTTTACTTTTTGCCCTTTATCGTTCATCATAGCTCTTATTTTACCATAAGAAGAACCAGCAACAATAGGGTCTCCTATTTTTAATGTACCACTTTGTACTAATATTGTAGCAACAGAACCTCTACCTTTGTCAAGCTTAGCTTCTATAACTGTACCTCTAGCTTTTTTCTTATGGTTAGCTTTAAGCTCTTTCATTTCTGCTACTAATATAATCATTTCTAAAAGGTTATCAATACCTTCTTTACTAACAGCTGATACTGGCA
This sequence comes from uncultured Tyzzerella sp., assembly GCF_963558545.1. NCBI lineage: Bacteria > Bacillati > Bacillota > Clostridia > Lachnospirales > Lachnospiraceae > Tyzzerella > uncultured Tyzzerella sp. The sequence goes on from NZ_CAUWHO010000014.1 coordinate 22,276, forward strand.
CACAAATAGTATCTCCACCCCAGTCTTCTGCAAGAAGTCCATATTCTGTAAGCTCTTGTTTAACTCTATCTGGATTAGCACTTTCTTTATCTATTTTATTAATAGCAACTATTATCTCTACACCTGCTGCTTTTGCGTGGTTTATAGCCTCTATTGTTTGTGGCATAACGCCGTCATCTGCTGCAACAACAAGTATAGCAATATCTGTAATACTAGCACCTCTCATACGCATAGCTGTAAAGGCTTCGTGTCCTGGTGTATCTAAAAATGTAATAGGCTTGTTATCAATAGAAACTGTATAAGCACCTATATGTTGAGTAATACCACCTGCCTCTTTTTCTGTTACACGGCTTTTTCTAATAGAATCTAAAAGAGAAGTTTTACCGTGGTCTACGTGCCCCATAACAACTACAACAGGAGGTCTTTCTTCAAGATTTTTTTCATCTTCCTCCTCTTCTTTAAAAGTTTCTTCTAATATATCAATCTCAGGTGCTTCTTCTGTTAATACATCAAATTCTTCACATATAGAAGATGCTGTGTCAAAATCTATTTCTTGGTTAAGATTAGCCATAATGCCTCTTTTCATAAGACGCATAACTAAATCTGAGCTTGTTGTGTTTAGCTTTTCTGCAAGCTCTTTTACCGTTATATTTTTTTCTATTTGTATAATTTTTATTTCATCATCTTGATTTTCTAAATTTTCGTTTCCCATAACCTCTTTTTCTTTTTTACCCTCTTTTTTATTTTGCTTATTCTCTTTATTTTTTCCTTTTTTGTTAGAAACACTAGCTATTTCTACATCTGGCTTTTCTTCTTTTTTATCTTTTTTATCAGAATTTTCTTCTTGGTAATATTCTAGTATAAGCTCTGCATCTTTTTCTTCTAAGCTACTAGAATGACTTTTTACTTCTATACCAAATTCTAATAATTTTTCTATAAGTTCTTTATTTTCAATATCTTTTTTTATAGTTTCGCTTATCTTTTTTCTAAGTTCGTGTACTCTAATTTTTCCCAAATAAATCACCTCTATTTTATATCATTTTCTATATACTGTTTTATTTTATTACAAAATCCTTCATCTAATATAGCAAATACTGCTCTATTAACTTTACCTATACTATGGCTAAGCACTTCCTTTTCGCCATATATAACATAGTCTACTTTATAATAAAAAGATTTATTTTCAAATTTCTTTTTTGTATTTTCCGATACATTGTTAGCTATTATAACATATAACGCACTGCCATCTTGCAAGGCTTTTTCTACTGCAAACTCTCCAGATACTATTTTGCCTGCTTTTTGGCATATAGAAAGCATAGATAATAACTTTTTATTCATTTAAAACCAACTCATTTCTAAGTTTTTCATATATATCTTTTGGTATAGCTGATTTAAAAGAACGTTCTAGTCCTTTAGATTTGAATGCCTTTTCAAAACATTTTGCATCTTTACATATATAAGCACCACGTCCAGACATTTTACCTGTTAAGTCTATATAATACTGATTTTCATCTACTCGTACAACTCTAATGAGTTCTTTTTTTTCCTTCATTTGTTGACAACCTGTGCATTTTCTAAGAGGAATCTTCTTTTTAACCATACCTACCCTCCTATTCTTTTATATTTTACAAAAGTGTTATTTTATATATCTTCATCTTCTATATTTTCTTCTATTTGTTTTATATAAATTTCTTTATTATCAAAATCTACAAAATTTGTTAATCTAGCTTGCTCTTCACTTTTTATATCTATTTTCCAGCCAGTAAGTCTAGCTGCTAAGCGTACATTTTGCCCTTCTTTACCAATACCAAGAGAAAGTTGATTATCTGGAACAATAACTTTAGCCGTTCTTTCTTCTTGGTTTAAGTCTATTGCCAAAACATCACAAGGTTTTAAAGCCTCTGCTATATAAGATTTAGTATCTTCGCTCCAATTAATAATGTCTATTTTTTCCCCTCTAATCTCTTTTATTATAGCATTTATCCTATTGCTATTACTACCTATACAAGAACCTATTGCATCTACATTAGGATTTTTAGAATAAACTGCCATTTTTGACCTATATCCTGCTTCTCTTGCTATACCTTTTATTTCTATTGTACCATCGTATATTTCTGGAACTTCTAGCTCAAAAAGCCTTTTTACAAGGTCTGGGTGAGACCTAGAGCCTGTAATTCTAGCACCTTTTGTAACCTTAGTAACTTGAGTTATATAAACTTTTAGCCTATCGTGAACATTGTAGCTTTCTGTCGCCACTTGTTCTTTTGGTGGTATAACAACATCTATAGGGCCTAAAGATACTACTACGTTTTTATTTTCTATTCTTCTTATAACGCCTGTATCTATATCATTTTGTTTAACAACATATTGTCTATATACTTTTTCTCTTTCTGCTTCTCTAAACTTTTGTACTACAACTTGCTTTGCTGCTTGAGCTGATATACGTCCAAAATTACGAGGTGTTACAGGTATATCTACTAAATCTCCATATTCATAGTTAGGGTTTATTTCTTTAGCATCTTCAAGAGATATTTCTAAAAAAGCGTCATAAACATCTTCTGTTACTTCTTTTTGAGCATAAACATTTACTTCCCCTGTTTCTCTGTTTATATCCACCTTAATATTTTGTGATGTACCAAAATTCTTTTTACAAGCAGATATTAAAGAGTTTTCTATTGCTTGAAATATCTCTTCTCTATCTATCCCTCTTTGTTTTTCTATTAGCTGTAAAGCTTCCATAAGTTTACTGCTATCCATTATATTATCCTCCTTAAAATTATATTTATTCAATTATATAATAAACTTAAAAAATAACTGCCAAACGACATATAGCAACATCTTTTTTATCAAAGCTTATTTCTTTATCATCTTGTTTAATATATATTTTATCGTCTATAAGTCCTATAAGCTCTCCTTGAAATTCTTTAACCTTATCAATAGGTTTATATAGCTTAATATCTACAATACGTCCTTTATATTTTATATATTCACTATCCCTTTTAAGAACTCTATCTATACCAGGAGAACTAACTTCCAATATATATGCCTTATCAATAAAATCATCTTCTTCTAGCTTTTGCTCTAAATATCTACTAACCTTCTCACAGTCGTTTATAGAAAAACCACCTTCTTTATCAATATAAAGCCTTAAATAATAATTAGCACCTTCTTTTACAAACTCTGTTTCCACAAGCTCGTAATTATTTTGCTCAATAATAGGATTAACATATTCTTCCACTTTTTTAATAATATCTTTTGTTTGCATAAATAGGCTCCTTTCTAATAATTATATTTTATAATTTTAAACATAAAACTTAATTATCATACAAAATGAGAGTGGGTAAAACCCACTCTCTATATACAAATATTAATAAGTTAATTATATTATATCATCAATTAATATTTATTGCAATACCATTTTTATTAAACATTATATAGTATCCTACCACCAACAATAGTAGTAAGTACTTCTCCAAAAACTGTCATATCTTCATAAGGTGAATATTTTGCTCTAGATAAAAAATCTTTAGATTTTATTATTTTCTCTTTGTCCTTATCTATAATGATAATGTCTGCATCGTATCCTTCTTTTATCTCACCTTTATCTCTAAGACCTAAAACATTAGCTGGGTTTTTACTCATTAAAATTGTTATATCCTCTATGGAAAAATCATTTTCTTTTAAAAGCTTTGTATTAGTTATGTTAAATGCAACGTCTAAACCAGATATTCCAAATTCTGCCTTTTCAAATTCTGTTGCCTTTTTTTCATATAAAGCTGGGGAATGACCAGATGCTATAATATCTATTGTACCATCTTTAAGCCCCTCTTTTATAGCTTGTATGTCCTCTTCTTCTCTAAGAGGTGGCATAACCTTTACAAATGTGTTGTAGTTATCTACTTGTTTGTCTGTAAAAGTAAAATAATGTGGTGCTGTGCTACAAGTTATACTTACCCCTTCTTTTTTAGCCTGTCTAATAAGCTCTACTGTACCTTTTGTTGTAACATATGATACGTGTACCTTAGCACCAGTATATTTAGATAGAATAATATTTTTAGCAGCTTCTATTTCTTCTGCTTCTCTAGGTATACCTACAAGTCCTAATTTTGTAGCCATAACCCCATCATTTACCGTTCCATTTTTAGTAAGCTTTGGCTCTATTAATGTAGTCATAACGGATATATCAAACATTCTCGAATATAAAAATATATCTCTTAAAAGGTTTGCATCTTCTATAGTATTATATCCATCAGATATGGCTAAAACGCCTGTTAATATCATCTCACCTATTTCTGATATTTCCTTGCCTTCTCCACCTTTAGTCATATTACCTATAGGGTATAAGTTTACATTAGATTTATTTTTACATTTAGAATGTATATATTCTACAACTGTTTTATTATCTACTATTGGCTTAGCAGAAGATGATGTTGTAATAGTAGTATAGCCACCTTTAGCACCAGATTCAGAAATTTTTGTAATATTATCTTTACTTTCGTACCCATTTTCAAATATTTTGCACCCAATGTCTATAAATCCTGGTAAAACGTAATTATTTTTTGCATCTATTATTTCTATGTTTTCAATATTAATATTTTTATCTATTTTTTTTATAATACCGTTTTCTATGTAAATGTCCTTTATATCTTTTTGTGATACACCATTAGATACAATTTTTGCATTTTTTATTAATAAATCCATTTAATTTATACCCCCATTCCTAAAGATAATAAATATAATAAAGCCATACGAACTGCTACACCATTTGTTATTTGGTCGTCCATTAAAACACGCGTACTCTCTAATATAGATGTAGATATTTCTATACTTTTGTGTGGCATACCTGGGTGCATAACGATAGCATCTTTGCTAGCATAAGATAATAGAGTTTCATCTAGCTTAAAAAAGCTTTTATACTCATTAAAAGATGCAAGTTTACTTCCATAAGATTTTTCATCTTGTAGCCTAAGAGTCATTATAACATCAGCATCTTTTACAGCTTCTTTAGGGTCATAATAAACTTTAACACCAAATTTTTCAAAATGTCTAGGTATCATAGTAGGTGGCCCAGACACACATACATCTGCTCCCAACTTTAAAAGCCCCCATATATTACTTCTTGTAACTCTAGAGCTTTCTACATCACCTATAATAGCCACTTTAAGCCCCTTAAAGCCTCCTTTAGTATTTTTTATAGTCATAAGGTCCAAAAGAGCTTGGCTAGGGTTTTCATTTATACCATCTCCTGCATTTATAACACTAGCGTTTACATTTTCTGCTATAAATTTGGCACTACCACTCATAGGATGTCTACATATAATAAAATCTGCTCCCATTTGGTCTATTGTTCTTCCCATTTCGTGTAAATTTTCATATCTGTTATTAGTTTCTGACACTACTATATCAACTATATTTGCACTTAAATACTGTGCTGCTAGCTCATAAGATAACTTTGCTCTAACACTTCTTTCATAAAATAAAACTATTACAGATTTTCCTTCTAAATAAGGGGATTTTTTATTTTTTTTACCTATAACGTGTTTCATAGTTTCTGCTGTGTCTAATATATGTAATATTTCTTCAGCACTTATATCCATAAGGCTTATAAAATCTTTTCTTTTAAATATCATAGATTTTTCTCCTTTTATTTTATTATATTTTTTTTAAAAGCTCTTTAAAATATTGTGGAAGCTCTGTTTCAAACTCCATATACTTGTTAGTAGTTGGGTGTAAAAATCCCAAAACTTTTGCGTGTAACACTTGGCCTATTAAATTAAATGGTTGCTTTTCCTTACCATATACATTATCTCCTAAAAGAGGATTTCCTACATATGCCATATGTACTCTTATTTGATGGGTCCTACCTGTTTCTAGCCTTAATTTAATAAAAGTATATTTTTTAAACCTTTGTAACACTTCATAATGGGTTATTGCTCTTTTAGAATTTTTGTCTGTAACAGCCATTTTTTTTCTGTCAACGGGGTGTCTTCCTATAGGTGCATCTATTGTGCCTGTATCGTTTTTTAAATTATTATATACAATAGCATAGTATACCCTTGTCATAGAATGGTCTTCTAGCTGACTTGCAAGGCTTTGATGTGCTTTATCATTTTTTGCAACAATAAGTATACCAGATGTATCTTTGTCTATACGATGTACTATACCAGGACGCATAACACCATTTATACCAGATAAATTGTCTTTACAATGATACATTAAAGCATTTACTAATGTATGGCTATAATGTCCATTAGCAGGGTGTACAACCATATCTTGAGGTTTATTAATAAGTATAACATCTTCATCTTCATATACTATGTCAAGGGGTATATCTTCTGGTAAAATGTTTATTTCTTTAGGTTGTTCTATATTTACTATAATTTTGTCATTTTCTTTAAGCTTGTAATTTTTATTAATATTTTTATTATTAACTAATATTTTATTTTCTTTTATAAGCTTTTGTATTCTACTTCTTGAAATATTTTCTAAACTATCGTTTAAAAAACTATCTATTCTTTTGTCCTCATCATTTTTTAATATTAAAAACTCCAGCTGTTCCAAACTAATCTTCCTTTTCTTTTTTATCTTTTTTAGGCTCTTCTGAAAGGATAATGACTATTGCAAGTAAAAATGTACCAACACATACCAATATGTCTGCAACATTAAAAACTGCAAAATCTTTTCCCCAAAATATAAAATGAAACATATCTACTACATATCCTCTAAAAAGTCTATCTATCATATTCCCTATTGCACCTGATACAATAAATATTAAAGATAATCTAGCTAACCCTAAAAATTTATTTATAGGTAATCTATTGTAATAAACTATACATACAACAACTGCAATAAACGCTATCATTACAAATATCCACCTAGCCCCTTGTAGCACACCAAAAGCAGCACCTGTGTTTTCTACATAGGTAAGGTAAAAAAAGTCTTGTATTACTTTTATAGAACCAACAGGTTTTAGTTTTTGTAAGCAAATAAGTTTAACTATTTGGTCTATTATTATAAATATTATTGTATATATTATTGGTAGTATTTTTTTCATTTTAGCCCTCCAAAGAATATTTTATAGCATCTAATATCGTTTGTTGTGATACTTTGTTTGTAGCAAAAGCTTGCCCTATTTTTTTTAGCATAATAATTTTTATTTGTTTATTATCATTTTTTTTATCATATACCATATTATTGTATATGTTTTGTATATTAAAACTTTTAAAACTATAAATATTAAAATATTTTAGTATTTCTTTAGCTTTTTCTATATCTTCTTTTAATATATATCCCTTTTTGTATGATATATACATACTAGCTATAATACCAATGGCTACACCCTGTCCGTGTAGTATATCAAAATTACTCTCTGTTTCTATAGAATGTCCAAAAGTATGCCCAAAATTTAATATTTCTCTTATTCCTTTCTCCTTTTCATCTATAGAAACTATGTTAGCTTTTATTTTACAAGATTTATATATCATTTCTGCCAATATGTTTTTATTGTAATTTTTTATTTCTTCTTTTTTATCTATTATAAAATTTAAGTAATCTTTGTCTAATATATATCCGTGTTTTATAACTTCTGCCATACCATTTTCAAATTGCTCTTTAGGTAGTGTATTTAATGTGCTTATGTTTATATATACTAAAGATGGGTTGTAAAAACTTCCTATTATATTTTTTTTACCTAAAAAGTCTACACCTGTCTTTCCACCAATACTACTATCCACCTGTGATAGTAATGTTGTAGGTACTTGTATAAACTTTATCCCTCTCATATATGTAGCAGCTACAAAACCTGATATATCCCCTACTACTCCTCCACCAAGAGCAACTATAAGGCTTTTTCTATCTATATTGTTATTAAGTAAAAATTCATATATATTATATATTTGATTTAAATTTTTACTTTGTTCACCATATTTTATAGTATATACAAATACATTATATCCTAAAAAACTCTCTTTTATATTTTGCAAATAATATTTGCATACATTATCATCTGTAATAATTACTACATTATTGTATTCTATATTATCTTTTATTAAATATCTTTTTATATTATTAAAGTCTTTTTCTATATATATATTGTATTTTTTGTCTATATTTATAGTATACATACTTTTCTCCTTATGTTTTTTATATTTTATCATACTTTTTTGTATTTTTCTATATTTTTTATTTTATTATATATGCCTATTTTAATATTTATTAATATAAATAGGAATTTTAATAAAATACTTGTATTTTCCAGTTATTTAATATATAATTTTCATACATACAATACTTAATATGAAAGGAATGGTTAATATGGCAATTAAAAAAATAGGACTTATACCTAAGTTAATAATAGGTATTTTATTAGGTATATTTCTAGGATATGTTACAATGACTCTCTCTAACAAAGGCTTTAAAGATTTTGAAATAATTATGAAAATAATTGTTACATTAGCAAACTTTTTTAGTCTATTTTTAAAATTTGTAATACCTCTTATGATATTAGCATTTATAACAAAGGGTATTTCAGATTTAACACAGGGTGCTGGTAAATTATTAGGCTTTACAACTTTAGTTTCTTATATTTCCACATTAATAGCTGGTACGATAGCATATATAGTTGCTATAAACCTTTTCCCTCACTTTATATCTAATAACGCGTTTACTAATTTGAATGATAACAGTAATTTTATACAACCTTTATTTTATATAGATTTAAAGCCAATTTTTGATGTTACATCTGCTGTTGTGTTAGCTTTTTTACTTGGGTTATCAATTAGCACAATGAGAGGTAAAGAAATAGGAAATACTACATATGACTTTTTTACAGAATTTTCTATTATAATAACAAAAGTATTAAATAAAGTTATTATTCCTCTTTTACCATTTTATATTTTATCAACTTTTGCAAACTTAACATATAGTGGAGAAGCGTTTTCAATATTATCTGTTCTTTGGAAAGTATTTTTAACAGTAATTATTTTGCATATATTATATCTTATAGCAATTTTTATATTTGCTGGTATTACTAGTAATAAAAATCCTATTACTCTATTAAAAAACCAAATACCTGGTTATTTAACTGCCATAGGTACTCAATCATCTGCTGCTACAATCCCTGTAAATTTAACTTGTGCAGAAAAAAATAATACTTCAAAAGAAATAAGAGAATTTGTTATTCCTCTATGTGCAAATATACATTTAGCAGGTAGTATGATAACTATTACATCTTGTGTAACAAGTGTTTTATTAATGAACAATATGGATATAAATATTGGTATGATTGTTTCATTTATATTAACATTAGCAGTTGTAATGATTGCATCTCCTGGTGCTCCTGGTGGAGCTATTATGTCTGCTGTTCCATTTTTATCAATGGTTGGTATAGACCCAGACGGTGCAATAGCTGGCCTTTTAATAACATTATATATTACTCAAGATAGCTTTGGAACTGCTTGTAATGTATCTGGAGATAATGCTATTGCAATTATTGTAGATAATTTTTATAAAAAATATATAAATAAAAATTAATTTATAGGAGGAAGTAAAATGGCTTTTCTTAGTATTTTTGATGTTGTTGGTCCAAATATGGTTGGCCCTTCTAGCTCTCATACGGCTGGTGCTGCTGCTATATCTTTAATAGCAAAAAAAATGTTTGGCAAAAAGATAAGTAATGTAAAATTTATCCTTTACGGTTCTTTTGCAAAAACTTATAAAGGGCACGGTACAGATAAAGCCTTGTTAGGTGGTAGCCTTGGCTTTGTATCTGACGATTTAAGAATAAGAGATTCTTTTAATATAGCAAAAGAACTAGGTGTTAATTATTATTTTGAAGAAAGTAGTATAGAGTTAGACCACCCAAATATTGTTGATGTTTGTATGGAAAGCAAATCTGGTGATAAAATGATAGTAAGGGGAGTATCTATTGGTGGTGGCAAAGTAAAAATTGTTGCTATTGACGGTACTTCAGTAGAATTCTTTGGAGAATATCCTACACTTATTATAGACCATTTAGATAAGAAAGGTGTTATAGCATTTATATCTAACTGCTTACAAGATACTAATACAAATATAGCATTTATGAAAGTTTATAGAGATGATAAAGGCGAAAAAGCCCACTCTATTATAGAATGTGACGATAAAATAAATGAAAATATTATTAATATTCTAAAACAAAACGAAAATATTATTAATGTAATGTTATTACAAATATAAGGGGGTAATTTTGTGAATTTTAATTATGCTAAAGAGCTTCTAGACCTTTGCGAAAAAAATAATCTTCCTATATCTGAAGTAATGATTAGAAGAGAGCTTGCTAACACAGATACCACTAGAGAAGAAATTATACAAAAAATGACTAAATCTCTAAATATAATGAAAGATGCAATTAAAACTCCTTTAGAAACAACTGTTAAAACTATGGGTGGTTTAATTGGTGGAGAAGAAAAAAAACTTATTGATAGATTAAAAGAAGGTAAAACATTATCTGGTAGCCTAACAACAAAAGCTTTAGCTTATGCTCTTGGTGTTTTAGAGGTAAATACAAGTATGGGTATTATAGTTGCAGCGCCTACTGCTGGTGCTGCTGGTGTTTTACCTGGATTATTATTAGCATTGAAAGAAGAATTTAATTTATCAGATGAATGTGTATTAAACGGTTTATTTAATGCTAGTGCTATTGGATATTTATTAATGAGAAACGCGTCTGTTGCTGGTGCAGAAGCAGGTTGTCAAGCAGAGGTTGGCTCTGCATCTGCTATGGCTGCTGCGGCAGCTGTTGAAATGATGGGTGGTAGTCCACAACAATGTATGTATGCTGCATCTACTGCACTCCAAAACCTTTTAGGTCTTGTTTGTGACCCTGTTGCAGGCCTTGTAGAAGTACCTTGTCAAGCAAGAAATGGTATAGGAACTACTAATGCCTTAATATGTGCAGAAATGGCTTTAGCTGGTATATCTAATATTATCCCTTTAGATGAAATGATAGAATGTATGTATTCGGTAGGTAAAAATATGCCTTCTGAACTTAGAGAAACTGCTCTTGGTGGTTGTGCAAAAACACCTACTGGTTGTAGTAAATGCTATCTTGTTAAATAAATCTTAATCTTATAATAAACAACATTTTATAAAAATACTACGCTAATATAAAATATAAAAACTCACTTATAAAAAGTGAGTTTTTATTAAATACAGTTAAGATATTCCTATATATTTTTATTGGTAAAAATTATATAGGAATATCTGTTTTTAATACAAAGTATTAAAAACATTGATTTTAAAATTTAGTTGCTAAATATTTTTCAATAGACGTAATGGCATTAGCACCATCAGATACAGCCGTTACTATTTGTCTTAAAGCTTTTGTACGAACATCGCCAGCAACAAAAACTCCCTCTACAGATGTTTTACAATCTTCTGTTGCAACAATGTAATTACCATCATCAAGTTGTAAATGTTTTTCAAATATATGGCTATTAGGTATAATGCCTATTGCAACAAACACTCCATCTACATCTAAAGATTTTTTTTCATTTGTTTTTACATTACATACATTAATAGAACTTACTTCTCCTTCTCCACATATTTCATCTACAACTGTATCCCATATTATTTCTATATTATTTATAGAGAATACTTTTTCTTGTAAAATTTTTACCCCTCTAAATTCATCACGTCTGTGTATAAGGTAAACTTTTTTACAAAGCCTTGATAAAAATATAGCATCTTCCAAAGCAACATCTCCACCACCAACAACTGCTACTGTCTTTTCTTTATAAAAAGCTCCATCACAAGTAGCACAATAAGAAACGCCCTTTCCATAAAGCTCTTTTTCACCTTTAACATCTAAGAGCCTATGTTGAGCTCCTGTTGCTATTATAACAGTTTTTGTTAAAAATTCATTTTTTTTACAATGTACTTTTTTTATTTTATCCATTAGTTCAAGTTCTAAAACTTCATCTTTTACAAACTGAGAACCTAGCTTTTCTGCGTGTTGTCTAAATTTTTGTCCCATATCAAAACCATTAATTTCTGGCAAGCCTGGATAATTATCTACTTCATAAGTATTTAAAACTTGACCACCACTCATATATTGCTTTTCTATAGTTATAGTTTTTAATTTAGCTCTTTCTGCATATATAGCAGCTGCAAGACCAGATGGTCCAGAACCTATTATTACAACATCATATATATTATCATTATTCATAGTTATCACCTCTAATTTAATTATACTTTTTATATTACATATTTAATCTATTTATGTCAATACTTATCTTTTTATTTATTATTAATATTTATACACTAATATATATTATATAAAATTGTAATAATAATAATAATATGCTATAATAGATATATATTTATTTTAAATATTATTATTTTGGAGGTAAAAATGAATAGCTTTTTTGATTTAGATAATCCTGCTTGGAGATTTATAGGTAAAATTTTTGATGCTTGTTTTTTAAGTATTGTATATGTTATATTTTGTATACCTATATTTACAATAGGTGCTGCTAATACTGCTCTATACTATGTTTTTTTAAAACTTGCTAAAGATGAAGAAGGATATCTTGTTAGAGATTTTATAAAATCCTTCAAAAGAAACTTTAAACAAAGTACGTTAGTTTGGCTTATTCTATTTACAATTGGTTTAGTATTAATTTTAGATATTTATTACTTTAAATTTATGCCTGGTCCTAAAGGTGCTTTTATGTATTATATGTTTTGGATGTTATTTTTCTTTTATTCAATTTTAAATTTATACATATTCCCTTTAATATCTAAATTTGAAAACACTACAAGAAATATGTTTAAGTTTTCTTTTGCAATGCCTATTAAACATTTTGGTTGGACTACATTAATGGTTGTTTTTAATACAGTTGTTATATTATCTGCAATACGTATTCCACCTATATTAATTTTTGTGCCGGGTATTTTAGCATTTTTCAATTCATATATATTTAACCATATATTTGATATATATATAAGAAAAATGCAAGAAGTAAACTCTATTGAAGAAGATAAATAAAAATAATTTTTATTAAAAAAGTCATATAAAAGGTTAAAAACCCTTTTATATGACTTTTATTTTTCTTAACAATTTGATTATAAAATTTATATTATCTGTATTTCTATACCTAACCTTACTTTTAACTATTTTACTAGCATTTAAAACACCTTTTTTATGAGAAAATAAATCATAACTATATTTTCCGTGATATACACCAATTCCACTAGTACCTCTTCCACCAAAAGGTATGTTATGGTTAGCCACCTGCAATATAGTATCGTTTATACAAGCATTTCCACAAGGTATACTAAATATTAGCTTTTTAATAAATTTATCGTTTTTAGAAAATACATACATAGCCAAAGGATTTTTATTGTATTCCACTATATTATATATATTATCTATATTGTCATAAGGTATTATAGGAAGTATGGGTGCAAATATTTCTTCTTTCATAATAGAGCTATTCATAGATATATTAGTTATATACGTTGGTTCAATTTTTAAATTTTGTCTATTATATTTCCCTCCATATAAAATATCCCCATCACCTAAAAAGTTTAGTATTCTATTAAAGTTTTTATCATTTATTATCTTAGGGTAAGCCTCATTATTTAGTATGTCATCTCCCCACAACTTTTCTGTATAAAATACAATTTTTTTTATTAAATTATCCTTTATACTACTATCTACTAACAAATAGTCTGGAGCTATACAAGTTTGACCTGCATTTAATGTTTTTCCCCAAACTATACGTTTAGCTGCTTCATCTAAATCTACATCTTTATCAACAATACAAGGGCTTTTTCCTCCAAGCTCCAATGCTACTGGTGTTAATGTTTCGCTTGCCCTTTCCATTATTATTTTACCTATATGTGTACCACCTGTAAAAAATATAAAATCAACTTCATTATCTATAATATTTTCCACCACATCTGCATCACCTAGAATAACTTTACAATATTTATCTTTAAATGTTTCCTCTATTATCTTTTTTATTAAATTTGAGCTATGTATAGAATGCTCAGATGGTTTTATAATGGCACAGTTACCTGTTGCTATTGCCCCTACTAAAGGTGATATAGTAAGTAAAAATGGATAGTTCCAAGGTGATATAATAAAACATACACCATAAGGTTCTTTTATCTCGTAACTTTTATACCCTAAAAACATAAGAGGTGTTTTTTTCTTTTTTATATTTGATAATTTTTTTGTATTTTTTATAAAGTAGTCTATTTCTTGTAAAATAGGTAACATTTCTACTTGATAAGACATTACTTTAGAACGGCTTAAATCTTTTTCTAGTATATCTAAAATGTCATTTTCATATTTTAACAATGTCTTTTTTAAAGATTTAAGCATTTTTATTCTAAAATTTACATCTTTAGTTATACCTGTTTTAAAAAAATTTTTTTGTTGTTCTATTGTATTTTTATACATTTTCATTACCTTTTACATACATTTTTTTCTAAATTTTTAAGTTTTCTAAAATATGCTGGAACAACTATTAAAGCTCCACCTAACCAAGCCACTGGACAAGCAAGAGATATACCTAAATATCCTAGTCCTATTAGCCCAATAGCTACAGACACTCTACCAACAAGCTCTACAATACCTGCTACAAGTGGAAAAAAGGCATCTCCCATTCCTTGTATGGCACTTCTATAAAGTATTAAAAGCATAAGAGGTATAAAGAAAGCACAAGCCCAGAATAAATATAACCTTACATATTCTATAACTAAAGTTTTATCTTCCCCTTCTTGCATAAATAAATTGATAAGAGGTATATTAAACACATATATTATAACACTACATATAATAGCTATAACTACACCTATTATAGTCATTTTTTTCATACCTTCTTTTATTCTATCTATTTTACCAGCACCTAAGTTTTGTCCTGCATATGTTGTACCTGCAATACCAAGTGTAGAAAACGGCTGTATAGCTAGCTGTTCTATCCTACAACATATAGTATAGCTAGCAACTGCTATAGTACCTAAACTATTTACAGCACTTTGTAATAATATACTGCCTATAGCTATTACAGAATATTGAAAAGCCATAGGAAAACCAATAGAAAAAAGTATATTGGCAGACTTTTGTTTATATATAAAGTCTTCTTTTTTCATTCTTAATATTTCAAATTTTTTATACATATAAATGGTACATAATATGGCAGAAACACCTTGAGATATAACAGTTGCTAATGCTGCACCTGCCACTCCCATATTAAAGGATAATATAAATAAAAAGTCTAAAGCAATGTTTAAAAATGATGCTACTATTAAAAAATATAACGGCGTTTTAGCATCTCCTAAAGCTCTTAATATACTAGCAGTCATATTATATGCCATATTAGTAATAAGACCTAATAATATTATTATCATATAATTATATGCGTGGTTATACACATCTTCTGGTGTTTTTGTAACAGTTAATAATGGTCCTAGCCCAATTGTAGATATTATAGTTAAAATAATACCTATACCAACTGTAAGATATATACTCATAGCTACAAAATGTCTTACTCTTTTAGGGTCATTAGCACCAAACCCTTGAGCTATGGGAACGGCAAAACCACTAGTCATACCCATAGCAAACCCTAGTATGAAAAAGTTTATACCTCCCGTAGAGCCAACTCCTGCTAATGCTTGTGTTCCTACATATTTACCCACAATAATAGTATCTACCATACTATATAGTTGTTGAAAGATATTACCTATAAGAAGAGGTATAATGAATTTTATAACCAGCTTTGTAGGATTACCTACTGTCATATCATTAGTCATTTTTTAACCCTCACTAAAAAATTTATTATATATTTCTTTTAAAGTTTCTATTACGCATTTACAAGTATACTTTGCAACTTTTTTAACATCTTGGTGTGCATTTTCCATAGCATAGCTATACTTTGCATCAGCTAGCATTTCTATATCATTAAAGTTATCTCCAAAAGCTACTGTTTCTTCGCTAGAAACATTTATAACATTTTGTAATATCTTTATAGCATTTCCTTTATGTGTGTCTAAGTTCATAAAATCGTACCAAGTATGCCCAGATACTGTATGCTGAAACTTATCTCCAAAATCGCTTACAAAATATTGTATTATTTCATCATTTATGCCTTCTTTATAAAATAAAGATACCTTTACAATATCTTGGTCTATTTCATCAAATGATTTTATTTCGGTAATATGATTTTGTATTTCATTACCTACTAAATCTCCAAAATCTTTACATTTTGGCATAATATATGTAGTATGCTCCCCACATATAAATAATTCTACATTATCTTTATTTAATATTTTTTGAGATAATTTTTTTGCAATATCTATATCTATTGCCGATTTATATATTATTTCGTTATTATACTGAATTATTGCTCCATTTTCTGCAATATATCCTATTTTATCTTTAACCGGTTTAAATATCTTTTGCAAATTATAAAGCTGACGCCCACTTGTCGCAAAAAAAAGTACACCTTTTTCATAAAATTTTTCTATTAAATCAAATAACTCTGGTTCTATAGGGTCTGAATATCCATGAAGAAGTGTCCCATCTATATCACAAGTAATAAGCTTTATCATATTCCCTCTCCTTTAAAACTATAATGTTTTTGCTCTATTTTCAACATTTTTTTGAAAATTCAAAACTTTATGGTCATAGTCTTCGTTCATAAATTTAGATGTTATCATAAAATCTGCAGAAGATTTATTATTAGCAATAGGTAAATCATAAACTTGTGCTATACGAAGAAGTGCTTTAACATCTGGGTCGTGTGGTTGAGCAGTTAATGGGTCTGAAAAAAATACTATAAAATCTATTACTCCCTCCACTATTTTTGCACCTATTTGTTGGTCCCCACCCAAAGGTCCACTGTTAAATCCTTTTACTTTAAGCCCTGTATTAGCTGTTATCATTTTTGCTGTTGTACCAGTACCATAAAGCTTATGAGTTTCTAACACGTTTTTGTATTTTTTACACCATTCTATAAGTTCACTTTTTTTATTATCGTGAGCTATAAGAGCTATGTTTTTTTGTTTTTTTATAGTTAATGTAATGTATTCTTCTGTCATAACGTTACCTCTTTTCTCTATATTTTGTAATAATCTTTATTTTTAATAATATGTAATTATAAAAGATATAATATTAAATACTATATCTTTTATAATTTTTATTATGTATATACTATCTTTATTATATTATGTTACATTATAATAGAAAGTATTAATGTAACAAACATACATAAAACCAATATAATTTTAAATACTAACCAATTTATTTTTTTATAAAAAACTAAAGGAATAGCTAACAAAGGTAAAATGCTTATAACCAAACAAATTATTCTTTGTAAAATGTAGTTTGATGGTAATGCTGTAAAAGATATATAACCTATACATATTGACAATATAACCATTAG
The DNA here is from genome assembly GCF_963558545.1 of uncultured Tyzzerella sp. NCBI lineage: Bacteria > Bacillati > Bacillota > Clostridia > Lachnospirales > Lachnospiraceae > Tyzzerella > uncultured Tyzzerella sp. Next base: position 39,708 of record NZ_CAUWHO010000014.1, read on the forward strand.
AATAGTCGCTACATTTTTTAAAATATTATTTTTAATAACAAAAATACCTATTGTACCTATTATTACTAACGCAAATATAATGCCATAAATTATTCCCAAAACAGGCATATAAATCCCCCCTATAAAATATAAATTTTATTTTTATATTACTATATATTTTTATAAAAATCAATATATTTTTATGTTGATATCTAATTGTAATAAGGCTGTAAACTTTTGTTTACAGCCTTATTACAATTAAGGTGTCTTATATTTTTATTAATCTTGAGAATATAAATGACACGCAGTATAATGTCCATCTCCATAATCTTTCCAAACAGGTGCTTGTTCTTTACAAATATCCATACATTTATGACATCTAGTATGAAATTTACAACCTTTTGGTGGGTTGGAAGCAGAAGGTATATCTCCTTCTAATATTATTCTGTTCATTTTTTTATCTGGGTCTGGTATAGGTACAGCACTTAATAAAGCCTCTGTATAAGGGTGTTTTGGGTTGCTAAAAATTTGCTCTTTAGTAGCAAGCTCTACTAAGCTACCTAAATACATAACCCCTACCATATCTGCCAAATATTCTACAACAGATAAATCGTGTGATATAAATAAATAAGTTAAGCCATTTTTTGTTTGTAAATCTTTCATAAGATTTATAACCTGTGCTTGTATAGACACATCAAGTGCAGAAACAGGCTCATCTGCTATAACTAATTCTGGACGAAGAGCTAAAGCTCTAGCTATACAAATTCTCTGTCTTTGTCCACCAGAAAATTCGTGTGGGTATCTATCTATATAATATCTCCTAAGACCACATTCTTCCATTACTTGTAATATATACTCTTTAAGTCTATCCTTTTCTACAAGGTTATGCTCACGAACAGCCTCACCTATTATCTCTCCAACAGGCATACGAGGGTTTAATGAAGAATATGGGTCTTGGAATATCATTTGTATTTTTGGCCTTAATGCTTTTAAATCTTTTTTATTTAATTTAAATATATCTCTCCCATTTAGAAGTGCTTCACCAGATGTTGGCTCTACAAGTCTTATTAATGTTCTACCAATTGTAGTTTTACCACAACCAGATTCTCCAACAAGTCCAAATGTTTTTCCTCGTTCTATAGAAAAAGATACTCCATCTACAGAACGCACTTGACCTACAGTTTTTTGTAAAACACCAGCTTTTATAGGATAATGTTTTACAAGATTTTTAACCTCTAATAAAACTCTATCTTTATTTTCCATCATTAACCCTCCTTCCTTTCGTTGTAAAGATGACAAGTAACTTTATGTGTATCGCTTATATCTGTTATATCTGGATAAATTGTGTCACAAATATCCATACAATTTTCACATCTATTTTTAAAGAAACACCCAGAAGGCATATCTATTGGGCTAGGCACAGCACCTGGTATAGAATATAACCTTGTTACCCCTTCTTTTAAAACAGGACGAGATTTTAAAAGTCCTTTTGTATAAGGGTGTTTTGGATTTTTAAATATTTCTTTAACATTTCCTTTTTCTACAACACGCCCTGCATACATTATAACAACATAGTCTGCCATTTCTGCTACAACGCCTAAGTCGTGTGTTATAAGCATAATAGACGCATTTATTCTACTTTTTAAATCACGTAAAAGGTCTAATATTTGTGCTTGTATAGTAACATCAAGAGCAGTAGTAGGCTCATCTGCCACAATAAAGTTTGGCCCACAAGCTAAAGACATAGCTATAACAACCCTTTGACGCATACCACCTGATAGCTCGTGAGGATAGCTTTTATATATTTCTTCTACACGAGATATACCTACAGCTTTTAAAAGCTCTAAAGTTCTTTGTTTTCTACCTTCTTTTGTTTCATTTTTATCGTGGTAGTAAATAACCTCTTCTATTTGTTCTCCTATTTTAAATATAGGGTTTAAGCTAGTCATTGGCTCTTGAAATATCATAGATATTTCTCCACCTCTTATTTTATTATGAATACTTTGAGGTAATTTAGCAAGGTCTACTACTTTTCCTAGCTCTTTACTATTATATCTAATTTTCCCACCAGCTATTTGTCCGTGAGGCCCTGGTAAAAGACCCATAAGAGATAAGCTAGTAACAGATTTACCACAACCAGATTCTCCAACAACACCAACTGTTTTCCCAATAGGTATATCAAAAGATACACCATCTACAGATTTTACAATGCCTTCCTCTGTATAAAAATACGTCTGTAAATTATCAAATTCTATTAAGTTATTAGAATTTTTCATCTCTGTAACATATTCTTTTTCTGGTACGTTTTTTCTATTTTTTTGCTTTCTGTATTCTTTAAATTTTTGTTTATTAAATTTTTTAATTTCTTTTTCTCTTTGTCTTATATCATTTTTATTTAAAGCCATATCTTTCACCTACCTTTTCATTTTAGGGTCAAAGGCATCTCTTAGACCATCACCAATAAAGTTAAATGCCATTACAAGAAGTAAAATAGCAATACCTGGTGGTAACCATATATTAATATAGTTTTTCATAATAACAGAGTTATTAACTGCATTAACCATATTTCCCCAAGAAGCATAAGGGAAAGACAGACCAACACCTAAGAAACTTAATGTAGATTCTGTTAGTATAACACTACCTAAATCCATTGTAGCCATAACAATTATAATAGAAGTAACATTAGGTATAAGGTGTTTTATAATTATTCTTGATGTTTTAAGCCCACAAGCTTTAGCAGCCTGCATATATTCCATTTCACGTATAGATAAAATTTGTCCTCTTACAAGCCTTGCAACAGATGCCCATTTTAAAGCACCCATTATTATCATAAGTACATATATCTTTTTTTGTGCTGGTACTTTCATACTAGCCATAACACCAGACATCATAAGCATAAGTGGTAAAAATGGTATACAATAAAATATATCTACAAGACGCATTATAACCATATCTACCCATTTACCATAATATCCTGCTATACCACCAAGAGTTACACCTATTAAAAGCTCTAGCATAACAACCCAAAAACCAAACATTAAAGATATTCTACCACCATACATAAGACGTGTAAAAACATCTCTACCATCTGCATCTGTACCTAAAAGATGCTTGCTAGATATAGGTGCTTTTAGATTTATTTCCAATCCATCTTTTTGCACACTCCCTTCTGAAGATGTAGCAACGTCCATACTAATTTCATTACCATTAGTATCTTTATAAAAAATCTCATACTCTCCATAAGGTGAGAAGAACGGTCCTATTAAACAAAATATAAATATAAATCCTATAATAACTAAACCTAATACTGCTAATTTGTTTTTAAAAAACTTTTTCATTACCAAAGAACCAGGAGTCTGTATAGATGTTATACTCTCTTGTTCATCTCTTTCTTTTAAATCTTCCATAACAATCCTCCTGTTCTAATTGTATCTAACCCTTGGGTCAGCTACTGCATATAATATATCCGAAATTAATGTTCCTAAAAGAGTTAAAACTGCTAAAAACATAAAGTATCCCATTAAAAATGGTATATCTCCTTGATTAACTGCTTTTAAAGCTATGTTACCAAGCCCATCTATAGAAAATAACCCTTCTGTTATAATAGCACCTGCAAATAATGAAGGTAAACTACCACCTATCATTGTTATAATAGGTATTAAAGTATTTCTAAAAGCGTGTTTTCCTATAACAACTTTTTCTGGAACACCTTTAGCACGTGCTGTTCTAACATAGTCTGCATTTAAAACTTCTAACATATTATTTCTTGTATATCTAAGCCAAGCACCCATACTTGTTATAACAAATACTATTATTGGTAATATAAAATGTTTTCCCATATCTAATACAAGAGCAGTCCCCTGTAAATTTTTACGTGCTGTAACCATACCTTGTAAAGGTAATATCCCTAAATCTATTGCAAATATTTTTTGTAACACAGCAGCAAAAAAGAAAGATGGAAGCGATATACCAGCAAGAGCAAAAGCAACTATAGAGTAATCTATTTTAGAGTATTGTTTTGTTGCAGCAATAGTACCTAAAGGTAACGCTATGGCAACTTGTATAACAAATGCTATAAAAGATAACCAAAATGATATCCACATTCTATCTCCTATAACTTTTGTAACAGGTTGTTGAAAAACAAAAGATGTACCTAAATCACCTTTTAAAGCGGCTATTGCCCAATCTATATATCCTTCAAAAAGTCCTTTATCTACGCCATAAAGCTCTTTTAATCTTTGTTTCATTTCTTCTGTTATAGCAGGATTACCAGATGTAACTGTTGATACAAAATCACCTGGCATAAAATAAATTATAGAATATAACAAAAATGAAACTCCAACAAGAACAATAAGACTTATTAAAATTCTTCTTATTATGTACTGCTTCATTAAAAACATTCCTTTCTTTTATATCTTAAATAGTTTTAAGATTACTGGAATATAAAAGATATATCTCACCAAAATTTTAAATATTTATTACCTCATTTAAATTTTAATATTTATAATCTCTCTAAACCACAAACCTTTTAACTTTTAGGTATATTTATACATATATTTTTATTTTTATTAAATGTATAAATTAAAAAGTATATTTATATAGTATATTTTTAAATACATTATTAGTATTTTTTTAACCCTATACTATAAAATTAAGACGCTTCTGAAAACTAAAAACAAATTTATAT